>NZ_JAIWYM010000049.1:0-25781 GCF_020515595.1 Pseudomonas sp. MWU16-30323 | reverse complement strand
TAGCGAGCTTTAGCGAGGCTGCGATGGCGTCAGCACTGCCAACATCGATGTTGCCTGACCCACCGCTTTCGCAGCCTCGCCGGGGCTCGACAGCTCCCACATTTGATCTGCATGCACTCCTTGAACCGTATGCGGCAGGTGTTGGCATGAGCCCGAAGGAGCAGCGCGATCCAGTGTGGGAGCTGTCGAGCTTCAGCGAGGCTGCGATGGCGTCAGCACAGCCAACATCAATGTTGCAGCCTCGCCGGGGCTCGACAGCTCCCACATTCGATCTTCATGCACTCAGTGAGTGCGCTGTTGGTATGACGATGGAGAAAAGAACCGATGAAGACTGAACAACTGCGCACCCTGCAAACCCTGCGGGTGCTGCGGGAACAGCGGGCGGCGAGCCAGTTGGCGGCGCAACACCAACGCTGCGCGCAAACCCACGGCGCCCTGACTGATGCCAAGGAGCAGTTGCGCCTGCACCGTGAAGCCGTTGCCCGTGAGGCCAGCGAGATTTACGCCTCACTCACAGAGGGCTTGTCGGTGGCCAGTTGGCAGGCCGCCCAGGATCGCCTGCGGGGCTTGTCCGATGATGAGCGCTTGCTTGAAGGCGACGTCAGCCACGTCTCCAGCACCCTGCAAACCCAGGAGCGCGAACGTGAGCTGTTTCGTCAGGAGCGCCTGAGCCGCCAGCGCCAGTCCGATGCTTGGCAAAGCCTGCTGGAGGGGCGCGAGAGCAGTGAGCGGGTGGCCGGCGAGCTGCGTGAAGAACAAGGACTCGGCACATGATCGTGGCCCTTGCCGACCCCTTGGCGCCCTGGCTTGAACACTTCGACCCGGCGCTGCTCTGGGTGCATAACCAACTGCATCGGCGGCGCCATGCGTGGCAGGGTCGTTGTGCCGGGCAGGACTTGAGCGTCGCCTGGGCCGCCGATCCCCAGCCACTGAAAACACCCCGGGATGTGCAACTGCTGCTCGGGCAATCACCGGTGCGCCTGCGACTTTCGGTTGCCGCCCTGGAACAAGTACTGGTGCCGCTGGCGTTGCAGTTCGACGCGCAGGTGCTGCCGTCATTGCCGCGTTCGCTGCTGCTGGAGCTGGCCGTGCTGGACCTGATCGAGCGCCTTGAACCGTTGCTCGGCCACCCCGTGCAGTTGCTCGAAGCCAGTGAAGAGCCGCGGTCTTACCCCGTTCACCTGGCGCTGACATTGACCTTCGGCAATACCCCGCCAATGGCCGCCCAACTGGACCTGAGCGAAAGCGCCGCGTTCCTGGTGGCGCAGTTGTTGGAGCAACACGGCCAGGTCCAAGCCGACCCATTGCCTGCGTTGCGCCAGACACTCTCGGTGCTCACCGGGCAGCAATGGCTGAGCCTCGGCGAGTTGCGCAGCCTGCAGCCCGGCGACGTGTTGATGCTCGAGCCCGGCAGCGGCCTGCTGCTGGACCTTGAGGGCCGCCTGCAAGCTCGCTGCCAGCGCGATGGCTCGTCGCTGCAGCTACTGGAACCTTTGAAAACGCCCCTTTTGGACATGGAGAACACAATGACTGACGTCGATGCCGCTGCGGCCCTGGACGATTTGCCCCTCAAGCTGGTGTGCCAGGTCGGCAGCCTGGAACTGACCCTGGCGCAGTTGCGGGAGTTGGGGGCGGGCAGCCTGCTGCAGCTGAATACGCCGACGGTGGATGGCGTGGACCTGATGGTCAACGGCCGCCGCGTCGGCCAGGGCCAACTGGTGAAAATCGGTGACGGCCTGGGCGTGCGCCTGCTGAGTTTCGCCACCCCATGACCGGTTATCAGCCGAACCTGATCGAGATCATCCTGGTGGTTGCCACCATCGGGTTGATCCCGCTGGCGGTGGTGACCCTCACCGGCTTCATGAAAATCTCGGTGGTGCTGTTCCTGATCCGCAACGCCCTGGGGGTGCAGCAAACGCCGCCGAACCTGGTGCTGTACGGCATCGCGCTGATTCTCTCGGTGTACGTCACCACGCCGTTGATTGGCGACATGTACCGCCAGGTGGAAGGGCGCGACCTGAACATCGAGCACGTCGAGCAACTCAAGGACCTCGGCGACGCCTTGCGCCCGCCGCTGCAGGCGCACCTGGCGCGGTTTGCCAATGAGTCCGAGCGCGGCTTTTTCGTGCAGGCCACCGAGACCATCTGGTCGCCGGAAGCCCGTGCCGATCTGCGGGATGACGACCTGGTGGTGCTGATCCCGGCGTTTGTCAGCTCGGAACTGACCCGGGCCTTCGAGATCGGGTTCCTGCTGTACATCCCGTTCCTGGTGGTGGACTTGCTGGTGTCCAACGTGCTGATGGCGATGGGCATGTCGATGGTCTCGCCGAACCTGATTTCGATCCCGCTGAAAATCTTCCTGTTCGTGTCATTGAGCGGCTGGTCGCGCCTGATGCACGGTCTGATTCTGAGTTACGGCTGAGGCACGACCCATGGGCCAGGACGTTTTCCTGTCATTGATGAAACAGGCACTGATGACGGTGCTGATGCTCTCCGCGCCGGCGCTGGGGGTGGCGATTATCGTCGGCTTGAGCGTGGGCCTGTTCCAGGCGTTGACCCAGATCCAGGACCAGACCTTGCCCCAAGTGGTGAAGCTGGTGGCGGTGCTGCTGACCATCGTGTTCCTCGGCCCGGTGCTGGCGGGGCAAGTGGCGGAACTCGGCAGCCAGGTGCTGGACAACTTCCCGTTGTGGACGCGCTGACCGCCCATGGATGCCAGCCTTACCGCACAGTTTCTGGAAGTCGCCTACCCGGTGATCAGCTCGGCCTCGCTGGCGGCCTGCCGGGCCATGGGGGTGGTGGTGATCACCCCGGCGTTCAACCGCCTCGGGCTCACCGGGATGATTCGCGGCTGCGTGGCCGTGGCGATTTCGATCCCGATGTTCATGCCGGTGTTCGACGCGATGACCTCGATGCCCAACCACGGCAGCCTGTTTATCGCCGGGCTGCTGATCAAGGAATTCCTGATCGGCATCCTGATCGGCCTGTTGTTCGGCATCCCGTTCTGGGCGGCGGAAGTGGCGGGGGAGTTGATCGACCTGCAGCGCGGTTCGACCATGGCGCAACTGGTGGACCCGCTGTCCACCGGGGAGTCGAGTGTGATGTCCACCTTGCTGACGGTGATGTTGATCACGCTGTTCTTCATGTCCGGCGGTTTTATCCTGATGGTCGACGGCTATTACCACAGCTACCAATTGTGGCCGGTGACCGCATTCACCCCGGTGTTTGCCAGCTCGGCGTTGCTGGCGGTGCTGTCGATCCTGGACCAGATCATGCGCGTCGGGGTGCTGATGGTGTCACCGCTGATCATCTCGCTGCTGGTCACCGACCTGATGCTGGCATACCTGTCGCGGATGGCGCCGAACCTGCACATTTTTGACTTGTCGCTGCCGGTGAAAAACCTGTTTTTCTCGATCCTGATGGTGATCTACATCGGCTTTCTGATTCCGTTGATGCTGGACCAGCTGGCAGAGTTTCGCGGCACCGTGGAACTCCTGAAAACCCTGGCAGGCATGGAGTAAGGCATGGGCGATACCAGCGAAGAAAAATCCCAGCCGGCCACGGACAAAAAGCTCAAGGACGCGCGCAAGAAGGGTCAGGTCGCCAAGAGCCAGGACCTGGTCTCGGGCATGGTCATCCTGTTTTGCACCCTGTGCATTTCCATCCTCGCGCCACGGGCCCAGGCCCAGGTCACGGCGCTGATCGACCTCACCGCGCAGATCTACATCGAACCCTTCGCCACGGTGTGGCCTCGGGTATTGGACCATGCCGAGCAACTGGTGATCGGCATCACCTTGCCGGTGATGGCGGTGACCACCGGGGTGGTGATCCTGACCAATATCATCACCATGCGCGGCTTTGTGTTTTCCGTGGAGCCGATCAAGCCGGAGTTCAAGCGCATCAACCCGGCGGAAGGCTTCAAGAAGCTGTTCGCCTTGCGCAATTTTGTGGAGTTCATCAAGGGCCTGATCAAGGTGCACGTGCTGGCCGTGGCGTTCTACGTGGTGGGACGGCATGCGTTGCAGGCGTTGATGGAGTCGTCGCGGTGTGGCGCGGGGTGTATCGAGTCGACGTTTTTCCTGGTGCTCAAGCCGCTGGTGTTTACCGTACTCGCGGCCTTCATCCTGGTGGGCGGGGTGGATGTGTTGATGCAACGCTGGCTGTTCGGCCGCGACATGAAAATGACCCGCAGCGAGACCAAGCGCGAGCGCAAGGACATTGATGGCGACCCGTTGATCAAGAGCGAACGGCGTCGGCAGCGCCAGGAGATGCAGGCGCTGGCCACCAAGCTGGGGTTGGGCCGGGCGTCGATGATGATCGGCACCACCGATGGCTGGGTGATAGGCGTGCGTTATGTGCGTGGTGAAACGCCGGTGCCGGTGGTGGTGTGCCGCGCTTCGCCGGAGGAAGCGTTGGGGATGTTGCAGGAGGCGTTTGACTTAGGGATACCGCAGGCGCCGGACAAAAAACTGGCGCAAGCGATTGCGCGCAAAACGGTGCCGGGGGATCCGGTGCCGGATGCTTCGTTCCAGGCGGTAGCGGACTGGTTGGTGGCGGCGCGGTTGATCTGAGGGCGTGATGCAAAATCGTTGCCGAACACTGAACAAAATGTGGGAGCTGGCTTGCCTGCGATAGCGTTGGGTCAGGCACTGAAGAGGGGGCCTGATATATTGCGATCGCAGGCAAGCCAGCTCCCACATTGGATTCAGGGTGTGTCAGTCGGATCAGGGCTTGTCCACATCATGGTACTCACCCCCATACCCATCCCCCACCCGCCAGATGATGTCGTGGTTTTCATTGGTCCATTCCGACGGCTTCAGCGAGTACTTGTAGTCCTCTGAGTTACGGTTATTTCCGTCGCCGATAAAGTCCGGATGGTCCCGCCGATGGTCGCCACCGCGAATACTGGAGCGGGCATCCCACTCTTCCTTGCGGAAATCAAAAATACTCTGGTCCTGCGGCGCATCCCGCTGGCCCCAGTCGGACAGGTAGGTCTGCAACCACACATACGCCTCATCCCCGTTGGGCTTGAGCAACCCGTCCTGCTTGAAGTCCTGGATCTGGTCCCAGTTCTGCATCGAGATCTTGTGCAGCTTGTGGGACTGCACCGTGCTCAGGATCGCCCCGACAAACGACAACGCGCCGGAGATCAAAAAGCCCACCGGCCCCAGGAACGGGATGATCCGCCCGGTTACCCCCAGGGTGGTGAGTACGCCGCCGCCAGCCGCCACCAGGCTGCTGACGCCGCCGGCCATGGACAGTGAGCCGGAGGCGATTTTTACCGGGTCTTTCTCGCGCACGCCATCACGCAAGGTAAACGCCGCCTGGACCACACTGATCACGCCGCCCGCCACGTCGGTGGCCATGCCGATCACCTTGATCGCGCTGCTGGCGAACTTCGCGCCAAACCCGGCTCCTGACACGCCACCGCGGCTGGCGATGCCTTTTTCAATGCCTTCCTGGATCTTTGCAGCGCCTTCGTCGCTCCAGCCACCGCTGTTGAGGGCCTTGCCCACGTCCTTGCCGTCGTCCATGGCCTGGTCGACGATGTCGAAGTACTTCTTCTGCACCGCCTCGGCGTCCTTGGGCAGCGCGTGGTAACCCTCACCGGGCTTGGCCCACAGGTCGGGCAGGGAACGGTCGAAGCCCATCAGTTTGTAGGCGTTGGTGCCGCGCAGCTTGTCGTAGACCTTCAAACCCAGCGTAGCGAAGTGCGAGCCGGTGCCGAGGAAACCGAGGAAGTCGTTGGCGATGCCCAGGCGTTTCATCGGCGTATCCGCCAGCTTGCCGCCCTGGCCCGCGAGTTGGTAGACGATCCGGCCCATGCCGATTGCGCCACCCACCGAGCCGAGTACGCCGTTGTCCTTGAGGAAGTTGAGGTTCTTCACGAAGGCGCTGCGGTTCTCTTCGCTGAGGCCCGGCATGATTTCCTTGCTCACTGCCTTGTCGATATCACTGAAGCTGATCACGCCGTTTTTCTGCCAGGTGTCGCCGAGGGAAATCATCGCCTTGCCGAAGTCGGCGGCGGCGTTTTTATCCTTGAGCAACTGGTCGACGAATTTCGAATACACCCCCAGCGCCTGGCGCGGCAGCCCGTCGGCGCCGCCCTTGAGCATCGACAGGATCGCCAGGGTGTTGTCGGTGGTGGCCAGGGCGGTGTTGTCGTCGGAGATCTTGGTCGGGTCGTCCATCAGCTTTTCAACGGCGTCGGTGTAGCCGTCGATCTGCAGGTTTTGCAGGAAGTTGTCGGCCTTGGCCGGGTCGATATCGGCGAGGGCGGTGTAGGCGGTCTGGATTTCCTGGGTGGCCAGTTCGGTCTTGCCGCTGTCCTGCAAGGACTTGATGTACTGGGTGAAATTTTCCGAGGAGGTGCTGTCGATCAATTTCTGCCGCGTCTCGTCGACCTTGGCCTGGCCGCCATCGACCTTGCCCAGGGCCGCGTCGTGGTTGGCCTTGATGTCGTGCTGGATGGTCGAGTCGCCCAGCAGGTCGTTGAGGGTCTGGTCGATGGCCTTGGTGTCGAAGATGTTGTCGCGCACGTCCCGCGAGGTCACGTCGATGGGCGTGGTGGCGATGCCCTGGTTGCCGAACCCGTGCTCGGGAATGATCGACATGCCGTTGTCGGCCATGCTTCGGGCTTCCACCGCCCGCAGGAATTTGGCGCGCGGGTCGTCCTTGCCGATGCTGCCGTCCTTGACCCCGGCGCGGTAGCTGTCCACCAGGGTTTTCATCGACAGGTCCTGCACCGACAGCGGGTTGCCGCTTTCGTCTTTCTCGGTGGTGGTGAGGTTGTCGACGGACACGTCCTTGAGGGGCGGCAGGCCGTTGTCGGTGCGCAGCTTGTCGACGTCGGTGGTCTGCGCGGCGATGTCGCTGCGGTAACTGGAAATCTGCTCGAACAGCTGTGGGTTGCTGTCTTCCGACACCACGATTTTCTCTTCGCTGCCCCCCGGCTTGTGCTGGGTGAAGGCGATCAGGCCGGGGCCATAATCTCCGGCACCGCCAACGCTCATGATGTCTTCGGTGGAGGGCAGGTACGCGTCCGGAGCGGCGAGGGTGTAGCCGTCGCCCTTGGCCTTTTCGATACCGGCCAGGGTTTGGCCCTTGCTGGTGTAGGCGGCGAAGGCTTCAGGGGCGATGTCCTTGGACACCACCAGCAATTTGCCGTCGGCCTGATTGACTACGAGGATGCCGTCCATGGGCGCGTCGACCTTGCTGATGTCCCCCAGCTTCAGGCTGGCTTCGTCCTTGCGCAGCAGTTCCTGGCCGGGCAGGGACTGGGCGTTCTTGATGTAGTCGAAGGCCTGCGAGCCCTCGCTGGCGTGCACGGCGTGGAGGAAGTTGTAGAGCGGCCCGCCGGCATTGGGGTTGGGATTACTGAGGTCGGCGCCGGGTTGCGGCAGGTCGGCTTCGGACTTGCTGATCATGTACTTGTGGCCCTGGTGTTCGAACAGGATCACCCCGGCGCTGCTGTCTTCGGACACCACCTTCAACTGACTGAAATCGAGGTCTCCCGGCAGGCTAGTGACTGCTTCATAACCCTTGGCCTTGCCGTCATTCAGGGCGTCCTTCGTCACCCCGGCCTGGGTGTAGGTGCTGAAGGCCTGGGGCGTGAGCAATTCGGAGATGACCAGGGTCTTGCCGTTTTCCAGGGTCACCTTGAGGATGCCGTCTTCGGCCTTGCCCACGGATTTGATATTGGCCAGGCGCACACCGTCGCCGTCTTCGCGCAGCAGTTGCTGGTCGGGGTTCTTCAGGCTTTCGACGATGGCCTTGCCGGAAGGGGTGCCCTGGGTTTCGGCCAGGGTCTGGAGGAAGGTGTACAGCGGCGTGCCTTCGTCGGGGCCGCCCTGGTTGACCGGGGCCACGGCATGGCCGAAGCGCAGGTTTTTCAGCACGTCGAACCCGTCCTGGGCGTTGGCCGCACCCTCGGCGCTGATCTTGTATTTGGCGCCGTCCTGTTCGAAGTAGATCACCCCGGCGTCTTTGTCCTGGGAGATGACCTTGAGCTTGTCGATGTCGAGTTTGCCCGGCAGAGCGGTGACGTCCTTGTAGTCGTCGGGCTTAAGGGTTTTGTCGCCCGGCCCGGTGCTGGCCAGGACTTTGGCTTTGTTCAGGACGGCGTCGAACACACGCTCGGGAGCGTTGGGTTGATCGACGCGGGGGGAGGTGGATTTTTCGGGGCGGGTGATCATCGGTTCAGTCCATGTGAGGGGCGCACGAGGACTCGATACTAGGGGCTGCAAGCGAGTGAAAACGGGTTTGTTGGCAACAAGTCACAAGCTTTCACGGGTGTGAAATTCACGTTCCGGGTTAGCGCGTCTCCGTCACGATGGACAACGCATCGCCTGCCGGCATTCGGTACGGGGCGTGCGCCCCTGGGCACTCACATGATCCATGAAGCCGCTGATGCGTGTCGGGTCATAGCGGGTGCGCCGGGGGCTGACAAACCAGCCGCGACGGTTTTCCCGATACACCAGGCCTTCGGCTTCTAGCTGCTGCAAGGCTTGGCGCAAGGTGCCCACGAGTACCTTACTCAAAGCGGAACGAAGCCCCATAGGCTGAGGCTGGCAGGCGATCACTGCCCTCGGCGCCGAGGCGGGAACGCAGGGTGCCGGTCTGTGGTGCGGTGCGATACAGGCCGCGTTTTTGCAGAGCCGGGATCACCAGCTCGACAAAGTCATTCAGCGAGCCAGGGCTGATCAACGGGTTGAGCATGTAGCCGCTGGTACCGGAGATTCTGGCGTGTTCCTCAATTTTTTCCGCCACCTGCTCCGGGGTGCCCACCAGGATCAAATCGCTGCCCCGCGTCACGTTGGCGAAGCGCTGCCTGACCTCGCCGGCCGTCAACGGTTTGCCGCTGCCATCGGGTTTCATCACATAGGAGGTCATGCCTTCGGTGTGGGTGGACAGCGCTTCATTGTCGGCGTAGCTGCTGATATCGATGCCGGTGTCGCCCGCGTAGCTCACCAACTGCGCTTGCAGGTGGTAGTTGCTTTGCAGGGTGTCGTATTTCTGTTGGGCCTCGATGGCGGTGGGGGCGGTGACGATGCGCAGCACGGTCAGGGACTTGACGTCTTGTTGCCGGCGTCCGCGGGCTTCGGCCTGGCGCCAGATATCTTCGAGCCCCTGGCGTATTTCCTGCGGGTTGGATTTGGCGATGAACACCAGCTCCGCATGTTTGGCCGCGAACTGCCGGCCACGGCCCGACCAACCCGCCTGAATCAGCAGCGGCGTACGTTGCGGCGAGGGCGACGTGAGGTGCGGGCCGGCCACGCGGTAATGTTCGCCGGCATGCTGGATCGGCCGTACGCGCGAGCCATCGGCATAGGAGCGGGCGAGTTTGTCGGCGAGCACGGCGTCATCCGCCCAACTGCCTTCCCAGAGCTTGTACACCACGTCGAGAAACTCTTCGGCGCGCTCATAGCGGTCGTCGTGCTTGATCATCTGCTCCAGCCCGAAGTTGCGTGCGGCGCTGGAGAGGTAGGAGGTGACGATGTTCCAGCCGATACGCCCATCGGACAAATGGTCCAGGGTGCTGAAGCGTCGGGCATGGGTGAACGGGTGTTCGTAGGTGGTGCTGACCGTGACGCCAAACGCGAGTTTCTCGGTCAGCGCCACCAGTGCCGGGATGATGGTCAGCGGGTCATTGGCTGGCGCTTCCACCGCCCATTTCAACGCCGCCGCTTCGGAGCCGCCGAATACATCGTAGAAACCCAATACATCACCGAAGAACATCAAGTCGAGGTTGGCTTCATCGGCCGTGCGGGCCAGGTTCGACCAGTACTTGAGGGTGTTGATACCCAGCCGCTCATCCGCCGGGTGGGTCCACAGGCTGGGCGCGCCGCCGCAGCCGACACTGGCTTGTTCGTACAGGCCGAATAACAACGGGGTTGGATCAGACATGATGCTTCCTGCAAATAAAAGAGGTTATCGGCCGTGAAGGTAGGCCTTGCCGTAGTGCCGCTCCAGGCGGGCCTGAATCAGTTCCAGGCCAATGGACAGCAGCCAGTAGATGACGGCGGCGGTGGTGAGCATTTCGATGTAGCGGTACGACGAGCGCCCGTAGGACTGCGCGAGGAACATCACTTCCCAGACGCCCATGACCGAGACCAGCGAGGAGTCCTTGAGCATCGAAATGAACTGGCTGGTGGTCGGTGGAATGATGGTGCGCATCGCCTGGGGCAACACGATTTGCCAGAACGTCACCGTGGGGCCCATGCCCAGCGCGGCTGCAGCGTTACGCTGGCCCTGGGAAACACCGATGATGCCCGCGCGAAAGATCTCGCTCAGGTAGGCCCCATAGTTCAACGACAGGGCAATGATCCCGGCGCTGATGGAGCCCGGCACCACGCCCAGTTGCGGTAGGCCAAGGTAGATAAGCAGAATCTGGATCAGCAGCGGCGTGCCGCGAAAGAACGAAGCGTAGAAACTGGCGACTCCGAACGCCACCGCACTGTTCGACAAGCGCGCCAGGGCCGTCGCAAAGCCCAGCGCCAGGGACAGCCAGATCGAGCAGAAACACAGGAACAGCGTCAGCGCCGCACCCTGAAGGAAACCGTTGGGCGACAGGTGCAGGCCCACCAGGTTCTGCCACTTGGCCGCGACGATCGCAAACTTCAGATCGAAGCTCATGAACAAACCGGCGAACAGGCACAGCATCACGCCCCAGGTCAGCCACAGGCGTACCTGGAAGGACAGCCACTGGCGTTTGACGGGCGGTGGTTTCACCACAGTGGGCGGGGTGGGGAAAACACTCATTGGGTGATGTCTGCGCCGATCCATTTCTGGGAAATCTTCGTCAGCGTGCCGTCGCTTTTCAGGTCGGCCAGCACTTGGGTCAGCCTGGCGTCCCACTGTGGGTCGCCTTTTTCGGTGGCGACCACGTTGGGCTCGCTGTACAGCTGCTTGCCGACGACCTTGAAGCGTGGGTCGTGCTTGATCCGTTCATTGGCGGTCACCAGGTTGGTGAGCATTGCATCCAGGCGTTTGCCGGTGCCCAGTGCGAGGTCCTGGAAGGCCACGATTTCATTGTCGTAAGGCACGGCTTGAATCTGGCTGAACGGGTAGTCGATGGGCGTGTTGGCGCCTTCAATCACCAGGTCTTTGTTCAGGTAGGCTTCGTAGGTCGAGGCACTTCCCACGCCGACTTTTTTCCCGGAAAGGTCACTGGCCGAGTGGATGGAAGATTCATCGGCGTTGACCACGATGACCGCCGGTGAGGCGTAATACTCGACAGGGAAGTTAAACACTTGCCCGCGGGCGGCACTGGGGGTCATGGAGCAGATGCACACGTCATAACGGCCTTGCCAGCGACCGGCGGCGATCACTTCCCAGGACGGCGTTTCCAGTTTCAAGGTGACGCCGAGCTTGTCCGCGACGGCCTTGGCGACATCTACGTCGAAGCCGTCGAGCTGGTTTTGTTCATTGAGAAAAGAGAAGGGCGGATAGTTCTCCATCAGCACGCCGACCAACTGCTTCGATTGTGTGATGCGATCCAGTGTGGCCCCGGCGAACACCGCCGGGCTTGCCACTAACAGGGACAGGCTCAGGGTCACGACAGTACGTAAATTCATAAATACACTCATGGCGTTTTTTATATTTAAACGCGATAAGTGCTTTGTGTTTAATGATTTTATGTGCTGTAAACCGCTGTTTTAGTTATATGTTTTCCCAACTGTTGGCCTGGCAACAGTTGGGTTGTAAACATTGTGTTCAAGCGATTGCGAGTTGGTGACCCTGTTGGGCAAATCACGCTGCCAGGACACCCCCGCTTGCCACTCCAGCCTGCAGTCTTTTGATGGGGCGATTTATGAGGGAGCAATCTGGTATATACCACTATCGTTTTTTGCTATGGATATAACCGGGATCGCTCGAATTGGGCGTTTTTAGCCGCGCCAGACGGGAACGAAATCCTCGTCAATCACCCAGTGAGGCTGGCCGGGCTGGATACAGACGCCACCGATCCAGCGTTCCTGGCTGGCATGGTCCGGCCAGTAAGCCTTGCCGTTCAGAACCTGACGACCCAATGCAGTCAACGCCAACAAACGTTGAGGCCACGGCAGTTGAGTCTCGGACTCGATCAACAGCGGATTGTCGCCATTAATCAATGGCCGCATCAGCGCATGGAACATCATGTCCCCCAGGTACGGCAGCGGTTCGCGCTTGCCCATCAACTCGGCAAACACCCGGCCAAACGGCACAGGCCCGGCCTCATCCACGTAGTGCAGGGACAGGCGCTCGGTCAGTGACAAACCGTCCCGCACCCCCGGTAACTCCTGCAACTGCCGACGCAACGCCAGGGCCAGAAAGGGCAGGGCTGTGTGGTTGCCCCGGGCCAGTTGCGCCAGCTTGACCGGCGAACTGTCGCAGTACGCCAGCCAGGCCTGCCGCGCCAGGTTCAGCATGTCCTCATCGACCCGCCGACGCTGTGGCCACAGCCACGCCAATACTTCAGGCGCCAGTTGGCCAATGCCGATAAAGCGTTGCACGCCGGGGATGCGGTCGACCTCGATCAGCTCGAGCTTTTCAGGCAAACGCTCAAGCCCGGCCAGCGCCCGAATCAGGAACAATTGGTCGTAAGCATCCGCCTCACACCACAACACGCTATGACCGGCGCTGCCCAGTTGTTCCAGATGCTTGTATTCGTCTGCATGCCGGCGGGACACTTCGGCCTCGTCCATTGCAAACACCTGGCTGATATAGCGGCTGCGAACGACCTGGTATTGCTCGGCCGGAAGGTCCTGGACCGGGCCCATGCACAGCGGATCAATCAGCATCCGAAAGTGACCCTTGAACCCCGCCACGCCCAGGCTGTGGGCAATGTCACTGCCGCAGCGCCAGTGGGTGGTGCGGGCCTCGTCGCTGGCCTCGAAACCCGGATGGCGGGCGGCAAAATCCACTGCATCTATGTGTGCTTTGAGTTTGGGCCAACTAGGGAAACCGAGTTCCTTGGCGATCAGCCATTGCGCCTCGGACAAGGTGGGCGTAACGGCGGCATCGGCGCTTTTCAGGCGGCGCAACAGCTCCTTGGCGCGCTTGCGTTGCTGTTCAAGGTTGATACGGCCGTTAGTGGACGAGAATGGTTGCGACATACGATCTCCTTGCACAAACCTTGTCCGCTTTAAGGTTGGGAGTCGTAGAAGTGTGATATTCAGTCAAGGTCTTGGGCGCAGCCCTTTCCGCGGATGGTGGCGTAGATGGCGCCAGGCGGGAAATATAGGCAGTGCAATGATTGATTGCAAGCCGCCCCGGCGTTAAGCGCCGGGGCTGGCACAGGAGACGTTCATGAAAGTTGGTGTGATTTCCGATACCCACGGCTTGCTCCGCGCCGAGGCCCTGGCGGCTCTGGAAGGCTGCGAGCAGATTGTTCACGCCGGGGATATCGGTAGCCCGGAAATTCTTGAGCTGCTGGCCTCGATTGCACCGTTGCATGTGGTGCGCGGCAATAACGACCTGGATGCAGCCTGGGCAGAGCACCTGGCTGACCGCCTGGCTTTCGAGTTGAATGGCTGGCGGGCGCTGCTGGTGCATGACATTGCCGATGTGCCGAAGGCGCTGGACCCGCGCATCCGGCTGGTGATTACCGGACACTCTCACAAGCCACTGATTGAGTGGCGCGGCGACCGGCTTTTTCTCAACCCCGGCAGTGCAGGGCGGCGCCGCTTCAAATTGCCGGTGACCCTGGCGCTGCTTGAGGTGCAGGAGAAATCGCTCAAACCGCGGCTGGTGTCGCTTGAGCCCAAGCGCTGAAGCATTTGTGGCGAGGGGGCTTGTTGTGGCGAGGGAGCTTGCTCCCGCTGGGCTGCGAAGCGGCCCCAATAAAGCCACTGTGATACACCTGAAAAAACACCGTTAATTTCTTGGGGCTGCTGCGCAGCCCAGCGGGAGCAAGCTCCCTCGCCACGGGGGACGTGCCCTGTCTTACCATTGCGCATAAATCAGGAACAGGGATCATCAAGTCCATGAGCGTATTAGTAGAAACCCGGGCGCTCACGCGTATGGACGAGCGCCGTCAGCTTCAACTGCTGCACCCTACGGATTTCCAGCTGCACCGTGCCGACCGCATCTCCATCACCGGCTCATCCGGCTCCGGCAAAAGCGTATTCCTGCGGGCACTTGCTTTGCTCGATGCACCTTCCTCCGGGGACATCCTCTGGAACGGGCAACCTATCGCCAACGCGCAAATCCCGCAGTACCGCAGCCATATCAGCTACCTCGCCCAACGCCCGGCGCTGATCGAAGGCACCGTGGAAGACAACCTGCGTTTCCCCTACAGCCTCAAGGCCTTGCACCACCTCAGTTTCGATGCGGAGGCCGTCAAGGCACTGCTGGCCCACGCGGGGAAAGAACCGGGCTTCCTGGCAAAAAACGCCGGGGACTTGTCTGGCGGTGAGTCCCAGGTGGTGTCGCTGATCCGTACCCTGCAACTCAATCCCGATGTGCTGCTGCTGGACGAACCCACCGCCGCGCTCGACCCGGCGTCATCCCGGGAAGTCGAGGCGCTGATCAACGCCTGGGCCGAAGCGGATAACGACCACGCCTATATCTGGGTCTCCCATGACCTTGAGCAGGCACAGCGCATGAGCACCACTCACCTGCATATGGACGCCGGTGTGCTGACCGGGGCCGTGCAGCCATGAATTACCACGACCTCACGGCACTCGACATGGCCATCGCCGCCTCGCTGATTTTGATCAACGGCGCGCTGTCACTGCTGTTGCGCCTGGGCCTGGAACGTCAGCTGTTCTGGGCTGCCGTGCGCACGGTGGTGCAGTTGCTGGCGATTGGTTACCTGCTGGGCTGGGTGTTCGAGTTCGCCTACTGGTACGTGGTGTTGCCGCTGATGTGCCTGATGACCCTGATCGCCGGGCTCTCGGCGGCGGGGCGTGGCAAGCGTACCTATGCCGGCCAGCGGGCCGACAGCATTGTGTCGGTGTGGGGCAGTTCGTGGTTGGTGACGGCTGTTGGGCTGTTCGCGATTATCCGGATTCACCCGTGGTACGAGCCGCAGTATGCGATTCCGATTCTTGGGATGATTTTGGGTAATACGCTTACCGGGGTGTCCCTGGGGATTGAGCGCATGACTCAGGAGCTGACCTCCGGTCGCAACACCATCGAGATGATTCTGGCTCTTGGTGGTTCACGCTGGGAGGCGGCGCAGGATGCGATTCGCCAGGCGGTCAGGGCGGGGATGATCCCGACGCTGAACCAGATGACGGTGGTGGGGATTGTGAGCTTGCCGGGGATGATGACTGGCCAGGTGTTGGCGGGGGAAAGCCCGGTGGACGCGGTGCGCTATCAGATTGTGATTATGTTTTTGATCGCTGCAGCGTCGGCGCTGGGCACGGTAGGTGCGGTGTTGCTCACCTACCGGCGGTTGTTTTCTCCGGGGCATCGGTTCTTGCGCTACCGGCTTGAAGATCGGGTGTGAGGCTGAGGGGGTAGGTTTTTTGTTGGCTGTACTGTGTACATATCCGTTTCTTCGGTAACGGCGGCTTATGGTTCCGCTCTTACAGCGGGTCACTTTTGAAAAGCGCAAAAGTAACCAAAACGCTCTGCCCCGCCTGTCGGCACCTCGCTTAGGCTCGGTGTTCCCTCACTCCGGCACCGCGAAGCGGGCCGCCGCGATGGGCCATCCATGGCCCAGCGCGGCTAAACCGGCGTCCTGCCGGTTTACCCGCTCCGCAATACCTGCGTTCGGCCTCGGGCTTATTGGGGCAGTCAGATCAAGATCAAAAGCAAAAGCACAGCGGCCTCCCGGCCGGCTTGAGTGTTAAAAGCAGAGGCAAGATCCAGAGCGAAAGCCAAATCTGAAGCGGATGCAGCTCTGCTTTTCTGTGGGAGCTGGCTTGCCTGCGATGCAGACAACTCGGTGCATCAGGTACACCCAGTTGATGCTATCGCAGGCAAGCCAGCTCCCACATTTGACTGTGCCCGCTTTAGCTTTTGATTTGGCTCTTCAACACTCAAGCCGGCCGGTAGGCCGCTGTGCTTTTGCTTTTGATCTTGATCTTAGGCGCCCCGTTAAACCACGCTGGCCGAACGCAGGCTTTGGAGCGTGGGTAACCCGGCAGGACGCCGGGTTAGCCGTCCTGGGCCAGGGATGGCCCATGACGGCGGCCCACGGTCCAAAGCCGGAGTGAGGGCACACCGAGCCCAAGCGAGGTGCCGAGTGGTGGGGCAAGAGCGTTTTGCTTACTTTTGCGCTTTTCAAAAGTGAGCCGCTGTAAGAGCGGAACCCTAAGTGGCCGTTACCCAAATAACGGATATACACCCGGTCCACTCCACCCCCCCCATTGCTACCTGTCAGCTCCCACAGCCTCGCCTAAAGGTACCTCAGGTGTTGTTGCACCCCTTGGCGATGGAATCCTCGTTGGAGGTGTAAGGCCGCGACGGCTCGAGATTCCACTCCGGCTTGTTGCGGGCAATGTTGAAGTGGCAGACCAGTTGCCGGCGCATGCTGCCGACGGTGCTCTCACGGTTGTCGGGGTTGTCTTTCCAGTTGGCATCCAGGTAGTGATCGGCGGCCAGTTCGTTGAAGAAGTTGTTGGTCTGACCGTCCTTCACCTGCCGGCCGCAATCAGTCGGCGTGACTTCAAGGGTGGCCACTTCGCGCCCAAACCCCGGGTCGTTACGCATAACCCACGTCGCACTTTGCACGTACCGGTCACAGCTGTTTTTTTCGGTAGTGGGGTAGATCACTTGCTTCTTGCTGTCGTAGGCGAACGTCGCGTCCTGCTGCCGGGTTTGCGGCAGCTTCATGTTGATCACCGGCAAGAACTGCTGGACTGCCTTGTACCACTGTATCTGGTTCAGCCGGGCGCCTTCCAGGCCACTGTCTTCGGTGTAGAACAGCGCCAGGATCGACGGCGATTTCGGCGGGTTGTCGTCCCATTTGGCCAGGCGCAGTTCGTTCTGGGTGGTAAAGGATTCGTCGGCAATCTTGCCCATGGCGCTGATGCTTTGGTAGAAGGCCGGGCCGGCGGCGCTGTTGCGTTCGTCACGCACGTCGAAGGAGCATTGGCGCGAGTGATCGCCGCGGTTCTTTTGGTAATCGGCGAACCATTGCTCGGCGGTGGTAATGCCTTGCTCCTGGCAGAACTTCTCCACCACACCGGGCGTGCGCCGCGAGTCGGTGCAACCTTGCTGGTTGCGGTCATCGGTGGCCGCGTCGATGGGGAAGGAGCAGAGCACGGCGTAATCCTGATGATCCTTGGGGTTGCCAAAAATCGTGTCGAAAATGAAGCCGCTTTTCAGCCCATAGGCCAACTTGCGGTACTTCGAATCCTTGCGCAGATAAGAAGCTGACACGCCCCCGCTGGCCTGGCTTTTCGGGCTGACGCTGTAGAACTGGTAGTCGGTGGAGGGCCATGTGGCGCGGAACAACACGCCCGAGCACAGGAACGCGGGTTTGGACGGCCCGCCGCAATCCTGGCGGGTGTCGTTGTAGAGTTGGTTGAGGCGGGCGACGGTGTCGGTGCCCAGGTCGGCGTGGGCGGTGGCGGTGAAGCTCAATGCGGCAAGTGCAAGGGCGATAGGGGACACAATTCCTTTCATGGATACGGCTCCTGATGATGAACGTGGAGCGACTGGAACGACTCCTTGCTCCACTCAGGTCAGAGCGTAGACCACCATGGGAGCCGTTCCAGTCCGGTTCAATCACCCACGCCGAAATCCAGCAGCACCTTCATCGCCTGGCTTTTATCCGCCGCCAGTTCAAAGGCCTGCACCGCCTCGCTGAAGGGCACGGTGTGGGAGATCACCGGGCGCACATCAATCACTTGGCGGTTAAGCAAGTCCACCGCCTGGGCGAATTCCGAGTGGAAGCGGAAGGTGCCCCGCAGGTCGATTTCACGGCTCACCAAAAGGTTGAGCGGCAGCGAGACTTCGCCGCCCAGGCCGACGGTCACCAGCACGCTGCGCGGGGCCATGCATTCCAGGCCGTTGCGCAGGGCCTGGGCGCTGCCGGAGACTTCGAACATCACGTCGAAGTAGCCTTTTTCGGCGGTGTAGGGCTTCAACCCGTCGGCGTCTTCCGCCAGGTTATGGGTACGGCTGGCGCCCATTTGCTCGGCGCAGGCCAAGGGGCCGGCGGCCAGGTCCACGGCGACAATTTCCCCCGCACCGGCGGCCCGCAGGCTGCCGATCAACAGGTTGCCGATGGGGCCGCAGCCGGTCACCAGCACCCGCTTGCCGAAGATCGCTCCGGCGCGCTGGATCGCATGCAAACCCACTGACAAGGGTTCGGCCATCGCGCCTTCGGCGAGGCTGACATGATCGGCCAGCAGGTGCGCCTGGTGCGTTTCGATCACCAGGGACTGTTGAAACGCGCCTTGTACGTGGGGGAAGGGCATCGCACTGCCGTAGAAGCGCATGTTCAGGCAATGGTTCGGCAGCCCTTGATGGCAATAACGGCAACCCCCGCAAGGCCGCGACGGCGAGACCGACACGCGTTGGCCCACTTTGAATGGCCCGTCCTCACGGCCCACGGCATCGATCACCGCCGACACTTCGTGGCCCAGCACCATGGGCTCGCGCAGGCGTACGGTGCCGAAGCCGCCGTGCTGGTAGTAGTGCAGGTCCGAGCCGCAGATCCCGCCCCGGGCAATGCGCACCCGCAACTGGTCGGGGGCGAGCGCCAGGGGTTCGGTTTGCGGTTCTACCCGCAGGTCTTTAGAGGCATGGCAGACAATGGCGTGCATGAAATTCTCCGGGTTACAGCGAGGCGGTGATGCCACCGTCCACGTACAGGATATGACCGTTGACGAAACTCGCCGCGTCGCTGGCAAGGAATACTGCGGCGCCCGCCAGTTCGGCGACGTCACCCCAGCGCCGGCTCGGCGTGCGTTGCACCAGCCAGTCGCTGAACTCGGGGTTGGCCACCAGGTTGGCGTTCAGTTCGGTCTTGAAGTAGCCGGGGCCGATGCCATTGATTGTCAGGCCGTGTGGGCCCCAATCGATGGCCATGCCTTTGGTGAGCATCTTCAGCGCGCCTTTGCTGGCGGCATACGGCGCGATGCCCGGGCGCCCCAGCTCGCTCTGTACCGAGCAGATATTGATGATGCGCCCACGCTTGCGCGGAATCATCGCCCGGGCCACGGCCTGGCCGACAAGGAACGCGCTGTCGAGGTTGGTGCTCATCAACTCGCGCCAGTGAGTTTCGCTGTAATCCTCCAGAGGGCCGCGCCGCTGCATGCCGGCGTTGTTCACGAGGATGTCCAGCGGGCCCAGGCGTTCTTCGATATCCGCCACGGCGGCCAGTACCGCTGCGCCGTCGGTGACGTCGAACCCCTGGGTATGGACTTCCAGGCCTTCCGCCGCCAGCAACGCGGCACTGTCACGCAAGGTGCTGCGATTACGCCCGTTGAGCACCACCCGCGCGCCGGCCTGGGCCAGTCCACGGGCGATGGCCAGGCCGATGCCGGCGCTGGAGCCGGTGATCAAGGCCAGGCGGCCATCGAGGCGGAAGCTGTCTAAAACGCTTTGCATGGATCAATCTCCGGAGGCTGCGACAGCTGATCAACACTAACAATCCGAGTACGAGGTGCCGTACTTATTGTGATAGGCCAAACCCTGTCATATCGTGCATGACGGACCTAACTTCACCGCAGCCTGGGTTCAGCGTCCAATTTTCATTTGTGATCCAGTGATCAAAAACGGTGATAACCGGAGCCTCCTGATGGAACTCAAGCACCTGCGTGCCTTTGTCGTGCTCGCCCAGGAACTGCATTTCGGCCGGGCGGCCGCGCAGCTGTCGATCGTGCAACCGGCGCTCAGCATGCAGATCAAGCTGCTCGAAAGCGGCCTGGGCGTGCGGCTGCTCGACCGCAACCGGCACTCGGTGACGCTGACTGAAGCCGGGCGGGTGTTTCTCCCCGAAGCCCAGGCTACCCTGCACCAGGCCACTCGTGCCGCCGATGCCGCCCGGGCTTCAAGCCGTGGGGAGATCGGCCGGGTGCGCCTGGGGTTTGTCTCGTCGGTGTTACCGGAATTGCTGCCGGGGTTGATTCGCGCGGTGCATCAGCGCTACCCGCGAATCGAACTGGAACTCAAGGACATGCCCGGCCCGGATCAGGCGGCGGCGCTGAAAAACGGCCAGTTGGATTTCGGCCTGATGCGCTTGCCGGCGGCCTATCCCGGCGTACAGACCCGCGCGGTGTTGCAGGAAAGTTTTGTGGTTGCCTTGCCCGTCGATCATCCATTGGCGGCTCAGGCAGCCATTCAGCCGGCCGACTTGCTCAAGGTTCCGGTGTTCATCCTGGCCCGACGGTATGCCCCAGGGTTCTACGACGAGTTCGCCCAGGCCGTGGGCGTGTCCCTGGAAATCGCCTCTGAGCTCGGCGAATTCACCACCATGCTGGCGCTGGTCTCGGCCGGGTTGGGTGTGGGGGTGTTGCCGCAGCAGGCGGCTCGGGCGTTGCCGGCCAATTGTGTATCCAGGCACTTGCAGTTGGGGGCGTTCCGGGCCAGGACTGGTCTGGCTTGGACCGAACTCGACAGCCCGGTGAAAACCACCCTGTTCCACCTGATCGACGAGTTGTTTGGCGAGTGATTATTTCATCTGGTGAAAGGCTGGATTGTAAAAACTGGCTATTCTGCTGCGTGCCGTAGCGGTGGAAGATGGCGCCATCGACACGATCACCGGGTCGAGTTCCTGGCACATCGCGGAGCCTGTCATGATCAAACTGTACCGTTATCCCTTGTCTGGCCATTCCCACCGGGTCGAGCTGATGCTGTCGCTGCTGGGCGTACCCGCCGAGTTGGTGCTGGTGGACCTGAAGCAAGGCGCCCACAAAACCTCCGAGTTCCTGACCACCCTCAACAGCTTCGGCCAGGTGCCGGTGATCGATGACAACGGTGTGGTGCTGGCGGACTCCAATGCGATCCTGGTGTACCTCGCCGGCCAATATGGCAACACCCAGTGGCTGCCGACCGAGCCTTTGGCGCTGGCCCGAGTGCAGCGTTGGCTCTCGGCAGCGGCGGGGCCGCTGCACACCGGTCCGGCTGCGGCTCGATTGATCACCGTGTTCGGTGCCGCACTGGATGCCGAGGCGACCATCAGCCGTTCCCATGCATTCCTCAGCGTGGTGGAGCAACAGTTGGGGCAGAGCCGTTTTCTCTCCGGTGACCTGCCGACGATTGCCGATATCGCGCACTACACCTACATCGCCCATGCGCCCGAAGGGAATGTCTCGCTGGACGACTACCCGCAGGTTCGCGCCTGGCTGGGCAGTATCGAGGCGCTGCCGGGTTTTGTCGGTATGCAACGCACCGCCGTGGGCCTGGCGAAGGCTTGAAGATTTTGTGGCGAGGGCGCTTGCTCCCGCTGGACTGGGCTGGCGCTCGAGTGCGCAGCGCTCCCAGGATTTTGGGGCCGCTACGCAGCCCAGCGGGAGCAAGCTCCCTCGCCACAATCGCTCCCAAGCCACTGGTTTGGTGGGCTACATTCGATTAAGGGGGCTCATGGACCGTTTCCAGGAAATGCAGATTTTCCTCGCCGTCGCCGAAGAGCAAGGTTTTGCTGCGGCAGCCCGGCGCCTGAAAATCTCGCCCCCCAGCGTGACCCGCGCGATTGCCGCGATGGAAGCGCGTATCGGCACGCAGTTGCTCTCACGCACCACCCGCAGCTTGCACCTGAGCGAGGCTGGCCAGCGTTACCTGGACGATTGCCGGCGCATTCTCGCGGAGCTGGTTGAGGCCGAAGAAGCAGCCGCCGGCAGCTTCTCGATCCCGTGGGGGCACCTGACGGTCACCGCGCCCGTGTTGTTCGGCGAGTTGTTCGTCGCGCCGATCCTGGGGGAGTACCTGGACCAGTTTGCCCAGGTCAGCATCAACGCCTTGCTGGTGGACCGCGTGGTCAACATGACCGACGAAGGCGTCGACGTGGCCGTGCGCATCGGGCATTTGCAGGAAACCGGCCAGCAGGCAATCAAGGTGGGCGAGGTGCGCCGCGTGGTGTGTGCCGCGCCGGCTTACCTAGAGCGGCACGGCCGGCCACTGCACCCCGGGCAACTGCGGGAGGCGAAGATTGTCACCTCGTCCTCCAGCCAGTTGGTCAGCGAATGGCAGTTCATGGAAGACGGCCAGCCATTGAACGTGGCCGTTGAGCCACGCCTGGTGGTCACCGCCAACAACGCCGCCATCAACCTGGCGCGCCTGGGCTGGGGCGTCACGCGGGTGTTGTCTTATCAGGTGGCCAGCGATGTGCGTGCAGGCGCACTGGAAATCATCCTGCAAGACTTCGAGCCGCCTGCGTTGCCGATCCATGTGGTGTTCCAGAACAGCGCCCGGGTACCGGCGAAGGTCAACACGTTCGTGGAGTTTTTGGTCAGCCGCCTGGGGCAGGATGCTGCGCTCAACCCGTCGATGCAGCGGCCGGCCTGATGGACCGCTATCGCGACATGCAGATTTTCCAGACGCTGTCCCGGCAGCCGAGCCTGGCTGCGGCTGCCCGCTGCCTGGGCATCTCGGGGCCCACTGTGATCCGCGCGATTGACCGGCTGGAGACGCGCTTGCGGGTGCAGTTACTGGAGCGCAACACCCGGGGCATTCGCCTCACCGAAGCCGGGGCGAGGTTCATGGCGGACTGTTCACGCATCCTGGACGGCGTGAGCGCCGCCGAAGCCTCTGCCCAGGGCGCGCATGCGCAGGCCGAGGGCAATCTGCGGGTGTTTTTTCCGTTTCTGTTCAGCCGTTATGTGATGGCGCCGCTGTTGGCCGACTACCTGGAGCGCTATCCCGGAGTGCGGATGTTTGCCCATTACCACGATCATTATCCGAACCTGAATGAAGACGGTCTGGATGTGGCGATTCTGGTCGGAGAACTGCCCGGGTCATCCCTGATTGCGCGGCCTGTTGGCCATGTGCGCAACATCGTGTGCGCCAGCCCTGGCTACCTCGAAACCCATGGCGAGCCACTGCAACCCGAGGCGCTCAAGCGGCATCGACTGGTCGCCAGCCAGGCCTATTCGGACGGGGTGCAGTGGGATTTCCTGGCCTCCAGCATCAAGGCCCGGGCGCGCCTTGGTTGCACCACGGTGCAGGGCGCGATCAATGCGGCGGTACAGGGCGCAGGGTTGATCCGGTGCCTGAGTTACCCGGTCCACGAGCACTTGGCGAACGGCCAATTGCGTCGGGTATTGCAGGCCTATGAACCGCCGCCGCTGCCGGTGCATGTGGTCTACCGCGAGGGGCGCAACGCGTCGATGCGGGTGCGCAGTTTTGTCGATTTCACGGTGGCGGCTTTGCGTGAACATCCGGCGTTTCATCCATTGAGGGCTTGATCATGAATCACCAGGACGCGTCCCCCGTCTCGCCATGGCATGCCGGCGAGCGGCAATTGCAGCAAAGTGCCGGCGTGGCTGAGCGCATGGAGGTGATCGGCGCCAAGGTCATACGGGATCACTTGCCGGAGCAGCATCGAGCGTTTTATGAGTTATTGCCCTATCTGGTGGTGGGCGCCGTGGATGATCAGGGGCTTCCGTGGGCCACGCTGCTGGAGGGCGCGCCGGGGTTTGTGTATTCGCCTGACCCCTACAGCTTGCGTGTCGACAGCCTGCCTGCGGTGGATGATCCCGCCGGGGCGGGTTTGAAAAAAGGCGCGGCGGTGGGGCTGTTGGGCATTGATCTGAATACGCGGCGGCGCAACCGTATGAATGGGGTGGTGGGTACGGCTGGCGCCGATGGTTTTGCGGTGGATGTGGTGCACACCTTTGGCAATTGTCCGAAGTACATCCAGTTGCGTGCAATGGACCCGGGGGCTCGGGGGCAGCGTTCTGCTGAAGGTACGGTGCAGCGCGCCAACTCGCTCGATGACGCTGCGCGGGCGCTGATTCGTAGCGCTGATACGTTTTTCGTCGCCAGTTATGTGGATCTGGAGGGGGATGTGGCCAAGCGTTCGGTGGACGTTTCGCACCGGGGGGGCGACCGTGGGTTTGTGCGGGTGGACGGTGATGTACTGACGATTCCCGACTTTACCGGCAACTCGTTTTTCAACACCTTGGGCAATTTGCAGCTCAACCCGGTGGCGGGATTGTTGTTTGTGGATTTTGCTACGGGTGATGTGTTGCAGGTCGTTGGGCGGACTGAGGTGATTCTTGAAGGGCCCGAGGTGGCGGCGTTCCAGGGCGCCGAGCGGTTATGGCGGGTGACCGTGGAGCACGTGGTTCGGCGGGAGGCGGCGCTGGCGTTGCGTTGGCAGTTCGAAGCGTTTTCTCCCTACAGCCTGTCATTGGGGCCATGGAGGGCCTGAGGGACGCTGTCGAACACACTCGTGCGACTGAGTTAAAACTCAATTGCGCGGGAGGCGGTGTTTGGTCCCGGGGAATGACGCAATACTCCGTCGGGATTTTGCCTGCCCACTGAAGGGCTGTCCCGAGGTTTTCCGATGAATACACCAAGCCGCCTTGCGCTGCTGATCACCGCCACTGCTGCCCTGAACGCCTGTGGTGAATCCTCCAAACTGCCGTTTCAGGCCGGTGTCGGGCCGAGCCCGCAACTGCCCGAACCTACCGAATCGCTGATCCCGACACTCAAGGTGTCCAAGGCCGTTGGTTGGCCAGGCGATGCCCAACCGACGGCGCCGGAAGGGTTTGCGGTGACGGCGTTGGCCGAGAACCTGGACCATCCACGCTGGGTGTACACCTTGCCCAATGGCGACGTATTGGTCGCCGAGAGTAACCATCCGCCCATGCCTGAAGGCGCCACGGATGGCGGCACCGGCTTGCTTGCCTGGGCGCGTCGTACGGCAATGGGGTTTGTGATGGGGCGGGTGGGTGCCGATACGCCGAGCGCTGACAGGATCACGCTGCTGCGGGACGCCGATGGTGATGGGCATGCCGAGGTGAAGAGCGTGTTTCTCAGTGGGCTGACGTCGCCGTTTGGCATGGCGTTGGTGGGGGATGCGTTATATGTCGGCAATGCCGATGCGGTGGTCAAGGTGCCTTATGTTCCGGGCCAGACTCACATCGATGCCACGCCGGTAAAGGTCACCGATCTGCCGGCCGGGATCAATCATCACTGGACCAAGAACGTCCTGGCCAATCCTGAGGGCACCAAGCTTTACGTGACCGTCGGGTCCAACAGCAACGTGGGTGAGAACGGGCTTGCAGCCGAGGACGGGCGTGCGGAGATCTGGGAGTTGGATCTTGCCAGTGGTCAGAAGCGTCTGTTCGCCAGTGGGTTGCGCAATCCCAATGGGCTGGCGTGGAAGCCTGGTTCCTCGCAACTGTGGACGGTGGTGAATGAGCGCGATGAGATCGGCAGTGATCTGGTGCCGGATTATCTGACATCGGTGCGGGAGGGCGCTTTTTACGGTTGGCCTTGGAGTTATTACGGGGCTCATGTTGATACGCGGGTGCAGCCGCCGCGTCCGGACAAGGTTGCCCAGGCTATCGCGCCGGACTACGCCCTTGGGACTCACGTGGCGCCGTTGGGGTTGACCTTTTCGGATGCACGGGGGATGCCGGCGGGATTCGCCGATGGGGTGTTTGTGGGGGAGCATGGGTCCTGGAATCGTGATCCGCAGGCGGGGTACAAGGTGGTGTTTATTCCGTTTCGGGATGGTAAGCCTTCGGGTCAGCCTGTTGATTTTCTGACTGGGTTTTTGAATGGAGATGGAGAGGCTCAGGGTAGGCCGGTGGGTGTGACGCTGGACGGGCAGGGGGCGTTGCTGGTGGCGGATGATGTGGGGAACAAGGTATGGCGGGTGGCGCGGGTGAGGCCTTAAGGGGGTTGCTGATGTTGGGGGCATATCCGTTATTTGGGTGATGGCTTGTATT
>NZ_JAIWYM010000048.1:0-25920 GCF_020515595.1 Pseudomonas sp. MWU16-30323 | reverse complement strand
TGACCGCTATGACCGCTGTGGCCGCCTCAGCCAGAAAGCCCTGCACTACAGAAACGCCGCCCGCGAAGAACTGCCTCTGCTAAGCAAGCGTTACCAATACGACGCCAGCGACAACCTGATCATCGAGCGCCTGACCCAAACCCAACGCAGCGGGGGCAGCGATCCCCGCCAACCGCTGCCGGATGACGGCCTACTCGGACGTTTCCTCGCCAGAGCCACGGCAAGAGTGTCGAAGGCAACGAGCACTACACCTACGACGCCATCGAGCGTCTGCGCGACCATCGTCAAAGTAATCCGCACAACCCCGAGCTGCACCGCGAAACCTACAACTACGACGCCCGGGGCGAGCGCACTTACTATCGGTATGCAGACGTTTGATGACTCTCTAAACAAGGCTCCTGACACCTCACCCAAAATGTTGCGTTGTCATCCCGGTTTCAGTGACTACGAACTCGACCGCGCCACCATCCCACTTCGAAAAGCCTGGGCCCCAAGATGAAAAAAGGGGCGATCAATGATCGCCCCAAATACAACGAGAGGTCCTTTTCTAAAGCTACAAACTGATCTGCTGACGCTCCTCATCCGTCAACCGCGCCCGTGCCTGGTCACTCAACGGCCCGGCGCCGAGCACCTGCACCGGGCTGTTGGGGTTGTAGCCCGAGGTCTTCTGGCCGTCCTCCGATTTGCGCTGCACCGGCTCGCTGCCAAAGCTCAACACCTCCACCGTGACAATCGACGCCCGGCCCTGTTTGGCCGCCGCCTGCTGGCTGCGGGCGGCATCTTCCGCCGCCTGGGACGCCGCCGCACCGGCCGCGCTCGCCGAGGTCATGGCCCCGGTGTTCACCGCTGCCGACACCGGCACCCCGGACGACTTGCCCTGGGTCTGGATGTTCGCCGCGTTCACCACCCGCAATGCGGCGATGTTGATGTTGCCGGAGACCCGAATCCCCGCCTCGCCCGCGTCGATGGTGCCCAGCGGGGCGATCAGGTCGATGTCGCCGGCCGGCACTTCAGGAATCGGATTCAACGTCGCAATCCCCGCCCCGGTGCTCGGCACCGCTGGCGACAGCGTGACGTTGCCCCAGTTGTCATAGACACGCTTGGGCGGCGTGTACACCACGGTGGTCTTGGAACCGCGACCGGCATTGATGTCGCCCTCGCCGGACCAGCCCATGATCGAGCCGCCGAAGGTGGTCATGATGCGGCTTTGGCCCAGCAGGATGCTGCCCATGGAATACAACTGGATATCGCCGGCGCCCTGGGTGATTACACCCGCCGTGGACGGCGGTGCCGCGCCTTCGATGCCGAAGGTCTGCCCGCCGCCCGGGGTCAGCATCTGGATCGAGCCGCCGAAATTGGTGTGCACGCCGGAGCCGCCGAACAGCGTGATATCGCCCTTGTAGGTGATCGGGTTGCCGGCCACGTCCTTGTCCGGGAACAGCGCGGCAATCGCCGCCCGCCCCCGTACATAGCTGCCCTGGCGCACGCCGCCCACTGCGTTGTACTCACGGCCGGCGGCCTTGAGTTCAGCGAAGTAGACATCACGGGCGAACACTCGTTGCTGCTCGGCGGGCAGTGCCGCGTAAACCGCACGGGCCTGCTCGCTGCTGCCGACGAAACCGAAGCGCTCGGCGAGCCAGGTGACCAGTTCGTTTTCGTAGGTCTTGGCAACCTTGCCACCCTGGATCGACAGGGGTTCGCCTGGCTGGACGAGGTTGGCCGGGTCAAGGTAGGCCTCGACAAAGCGCCGGTAATCCGGCCCATTGGGGCCGACGCCTGCTTGCATGACGATGCCCGCGCCAGGGCGATTGTCGCCCGCCACAACCGGGCCCAGGCTGGTGATGCTGACTTCGCCCCCCTTCGACGGGTCACGCCCGGACATCAGGATATTACCGCCCGCCGTCACCTCCAGCAGACCGGGGCCGGCAACCTGGAAGTTGCTGTACAGAATGTTGCGCCCGGCGGAGACGATGGAGATGTCGTCGGGGTTGTTGTGGATGAACAGGTTGCCGGTCGAGTTTTCTCTACCGAGGACACTGGCGGTATTAAACCGACTACCGCTGCTGACAATATCTCGCCCCGCCATCATCCACACCGGCCCGTTGCCTTCGTACCAGGTCTGCCCCGAATGCAAGTACGAGGGGGAAGCGTCAAACGTCAGGATCCGTCCACTGCTGACGCCCACCAGATCGCCGGTCAAGGCATAGAACCGCGACGGCTCCGCTGGCGCATAAGCCGCTGCCGACGCCGTGGCAGAGCCAAAGGCAAACAAAGGCCGCGGAATGGAACCCGGCGAGCTGCCGTTTTCCGACAGGTTGCTGCCATCGCCAACCACCTGCCCCCCAATGCTCCCGACGAACGCCGGCCGCCAAGGTGTGGCCATGATGCTGGGGTCGGCGCCGGAAGGCGTGACAAACATACCGCCCGCATAAATCGAGTCGTGGGCCAGAAGTTGCAACTGGCTGCTGGCACCGGGGGCGAGCAACAAGGCAGTGATCGGACTCGTATCGGCGGCGTCCCCCAACACAGCGCTGCCGTAATAAATACTGCCGCCAGCCGCGGTCGCCCGAACAATTGACGGGTAGACAGTTGCCAGATCGGACGCTGTGCCGGAGACATAAGGCGTCACATTGCCCCCTGCCGAATACAGATCGATTGCCGTGTGCCCGGTCCACAATGAGAACCAACTTTCGCCGGTCCCACTCGTCCCGCCACGGGTAAACGATGAGTTGTTCAGCAGGACGACACGGCCCGGATCGATCACGTCCTGCAGCACCAGATCACCCAAAGTCGCCAGGTTGAAGGTGGCATCACCCGGCACCAGGGTGATGCCCCCCACTGCCCGGCCACGGGTCGCCTGGAACGGATCGAATGCGCGGGTTTCGCCCGGGCTCTGCTCTGAGCTGTTACTGCCGTAGGTCAGGTCGATCCTGCCCGTGGTTCCGCTTTGCAGTTGGGCATTGCCCCGGATATTCACCAACTGGCCGTTCTGATCGTTTACATCAACCACGCTGCCAGGGTTCAGGGCGCCACCGATACGCACCCGCAAATCACCACCGCCCGTCAACTGCAGGCTGCCATCAGCGGCAACCCGCCCGGTGCTGCCAACCGCCAGCACCAGCCCTTGGCTGCGCGGGTTGGCAGAGGCCGACATTTGATTGCCGTCCATGCGCCGAAGCACACCGGCATCACCGCCTACCTGTACATCCACGTTACCGCCGCCGAGGGTGCCGAAACCGGTAAACCCGACAAACGCATCAGCCTTGGAGGCATTGGCGGTATAGCTACCGAAATTGATCCACCAGGCCGTCGGCTGCGCCTGCCCACCGGTGTTCACCGTGCCGCTGCCCTGGCGCCACAGCCAGTTGGCCACATCGGCGGAGTCGATACCGTTATCCAAGGGGTTGGGCCGACTGGGATTGAAGACGCCGCCCAGGATATTCCCGGTCAGGTTGCCCCCCACGTTCACGCTCAGGTTACCGCCCGCCTCCGGGTACCAGGCACGGTACAGACTGTCAGATGAGCCATTGACGAACTGTTCAAAATAACTGTTGGTATCGTTGAGCACCGTCTTGCCGCTGTTCAGGGCCTTGGGCTGGTTGTAGGGGTCACCGGCACCGGTTGCGGTGGACGATGTACCGGCGGTGTAGACCCCGTACAGGGAGTCCATGCTCAAGTTGCCGGCACTCAGCAGCTCGAGGTCGCCCGTGCCGGTGCGAATTACACTGAAACGGCTGCTGGACGGGGTCGCCGCATACTCTTTGCCGCTCTGGGCCAGGCAGTAGGCGGGCGAACTTGCGCAGAACTCATCGATGGAAGGGATACCGAACTGGTCCAGGATGCTTTGCTCGATCGGCGTTCCGACGGTGACGATAATCCCGTTGTCCGCCAGGTCCTTGGCGCCGAATTCGGTCCAGACATAGCCCACTTTGACTGCGCAGTACGCCGGGTTGCCTGCACAGAAATCATCAATCGAACCCAGCCCGAAATCGTCCAGGGTCTTTTGGTCGATCGGATCGCCTTCCTTGACCACCACCCCATTGGCCGCAAAGTCCTCCACCGCAAAGGCGGTCCAGGTCAACTTGCCCTTGGCGGGCATTTCCTTGGCAAACATGCCGTAGTGGCTGTCGGCCAAACGCAGGTCGCCGCTGCGCGGATGGGCTTGCAGGATACGGCTGTCGGCCGCCTCGGTGTCGGCACCTGCCACCAACCGCAGCGACCAGGATTGCGAACCTTCGGCCAGCATCGGCGAGAGAGCCCACAGTTTGCCCTGGCGCCCCGCCACTTCCGGGCGCAACGCCACCGACTCAGCCCCGCCCGGCAACTTGACGTTGGTGCCGGAAGGAATCAACGCGCCGCGCGACAGCGGCATGTCGCCATTGAGCGTCACGACGTTGAACGATGGGTTGATCGCCTGAGAATTCGTCGGCAACGGCACACCTTTGGGCCAGGTCAGCGCCCTGAGCTGGGTGTTTTGGGTCAGCAGGCTGCCGGCGTCCAGCTGCGAGCCGGCCGCCAGGGTGTGTGCCTGGCTCAATAACGTGCCAGCTGCAAACAGCAGATTGCCGGCGCTGTCCAACACCGCTGCGGCCAGCACCGTACCGGCAGGCAGCGTCAGGTCCTGGTTCAGCGTCGCTCGGGTCGGCAGGCGCGTACCGGCGGCCACGCCCACGGCCTTGATCGGCAGGTCGTAGTTGAGCACGGTGCCCGCCGGGAAAGTCGTGCCGTCCGCCAGGGTGATGCCGTTACCCGGCACGATGATCGTGCCGCCGGTAAAGTCGATGCCCGGCAACAACACCCAGCCCTTGTCATCGACGGTCTGTGGCGGCGGCGCAAAACCATCGTTGATGCTGCCGTAGATATTCAGGTCGCCACCGGCGCGCAGGGTCAGGCTGCCCGACTCACCGGAGCCATACACCGAGGTTTTCTGGCTGTTGGGGTTGAGGCTGGCGTAGCGATAGCCGGACAGGTCCAGATCGCCCTGCACCACCAGGTCACCGTCCGCGGTCTTGCTGACGATTTCCACCCCGGGCCGCAGGTGGAAGGCATCGGCATAGGTTGAGTTGTTAAGCCCGGCAAGTTTGTTTTGCAGCAGGTTCTGGTTGAGCAATGCACCGTTGATAAAAGCCGTGCTCAGCACATGCTTGCCATCCAGGTAGGCCTGGTCGATCTGCTGGTAAGGCCGCCCACTGGCCGTCGGGTCAGTAACGAGTGGCGCATCGTCGTAGCTGATCATGCCGTTGAGGGCGATCGAACGCGCGCCCTGGATTGTCAGGCGGCCATGGGCATCAATGTTGATGTCGTTGCTGGAGCCGTCGGCGTTGATCAGCCGTGGTGCATTCAGTTCCAGGGTGCCGCGGTTACGCCCGTCATTGCCCTGGACCGCCTCGGTGCCGTGACGCAGGTCGATGCGTGCGCCATCGGCCAGGGTCAGCTGGCCGGTGCCGGAGCCGAGCACCACCAAGGCCCGGTTGGGCGAGTCGATGATCTTGCCGTAGCTGTCCACCCGCAGCTGGCTGCCATGGGCGTCGAGCACCGCGCCGCCGTCCAGGGTCAGGCCGTGCTTGGCGGCCAGGTTGATGCTGCCGACGCGCTCGCCACTGGCATCCACCAGGCCGGTGACCCGCAGGCTGCCATTGTCCACGGAGACGTTAAGGGTGCCGGCCTTGAGGCCATTGCCGATGGTCAAGTCGCCCTGCTTGAGCTGGAAGCTGCGTGTGCCGAACACCTGGCCTTGATTCAGGCGCTGGTTGAGGTCGGCGAACTGCTGGTCCAGGGAGCCGCTGCTGCCCAGGCGCTGGGCCTGGATTTCCACGGTGCCGGCTTCATAAGGCATCGTGGTCCCGCCCGCATCGTAATAGCCACTGCTGCCGGCGAGGATCGTGCCTTGCAGGTCGACGATACCGCTCGCCGCGTCCACCGCAACCGCCCGCAGTTTGCCGGCCTGGTTGTTTTTGGCGGAGAGGTCGATGGTCGAGCCGGCGGCCTGCAGGATATTGCCGCTGCCGCTGTCCAGCAGCACAGTGCCGCCCGCGCCGTACTGGGTCACATCGTTGAACACGATGGCGCGACCGGCCACATCGACCATGGCCGCGTCGGTCAACACCACATCGCCCCGGGCCCCCAGGCTGACCTTGCCGCTGGGCAATACCACCGCCGTGGCCAGGCGAATGCTGTCGCCTTGCAGGGACAGTTCGGCGCCCTGGCCGTTGGCCTTGCCCCGCACGCCCGTGGACGCTGCAAGATCAATCGCCCCACCTGCGGTGATGCGGTTCACCGAACCGGCTTCGCCGGTCATCAGCGGCGTGATGATATTCAGGTCGCCACCGCTGTACTGGAAGCCCTTCACCGGGTCATAGGCGCCCTGGCTCTGATACACCGAGAGGCTGCCCTTGTGGTTGGCGGTAATGCGCTCGCTGGCATTGAGATTCACGCTGGCAAAGCCCAAAGCCAGGCGGTCGAAACTGCTCACGGTATTGGTCTGGGCAAAGGCGCCGTAGCCGAACTCAATACGCTCGGCGTTGATATCCAGGCGCCCGCTGCCAGTGCCCGCCCCGCCGCCTATCACGCTACCCGGTGGTGTGGTCGCGCCCTGCCAGATCAGGTTGGCGGTATGAATGCTGGCCACGTCGCCAGCGCCACCGGCACCGTAGATCGCCGGGGTGGAGAGCATCAGGTTGCTCAGCCGCGATTTACCCGTCAGAGGGTCATAGGTGTCCAGGGAGGTACTGCCGTAGAAGTTGAAACTGTCCCGCGCCGAGAGCTGCAGGGTTTCCAGGGCCGGCGCACCGAACTGGGTATCCCCCTTGAGCAGGCGATCAAGAAGCGCCTGGGTGAGTGTCAGGCCGGCGGGCAACTGATTGGCCGCAGCGGCAGCCGCCAGGGCTTCCACGCTGCCCAGGTTAATGGTGTTGACCCCCAGGTTGAGGTGGCGGGTGCCGTAGCGCACCTGGTCGCCGAGCTGGAAGGTATTGTTGGTCAGCGCCACGATACTGCCTTCGGAGTACAGCCCGGTTTGCCCGCTGCACACCCCCGTGTCACACACCCCGACCCTGATCCCGCCGCTGGGAAACGCCGAACCGGATGAAATGACATTGAGCAAGCCGTTGGACACCGCCAGCATATTGGTGACCTTGTAGATAAACCCATCACGGGCATCGTAGCTGGCCTGGCCACGGCCAATGGTGTTGATGGACGCCCCTTGCTCCAGAACGATCGCTTTCGTGTCGCTCAACAGAAAAACTTCCGGCGCGGCGAGCGTCACGCCTTCCCGTAGCGTGATTGCGCTGTCGGCCTGATGGGTACCGCCTGCCAGAACGATGTAGTTGCCGGACTGGCCATACTGCACCGCCGTCATGCCCCCCACCATCAGGCGCGAGGCCCCGAGGGCGTTGAGGCTGTCGTCGCTGAAGGTAATACCGTTGAAGCCGGTGGTTGCGGAGCTGCCCGCCGCGACGACTTCAATACCGCGTTTGCTTGGATCAATCACCGCCACGGCGCCACCGTAGCCACCCGCCGCTGCCTCAAAACGGCCTATGCCCTGGAACGAAAACCCATCAGCGCCGCCCCCGGGCCGCAAGGCCAGTTTGAGGGTCTTGGCGTCGACGGCGAGCATCGGGCGTGGCACCCCCTGTTTCGCGGCGTCGGCGATTGCGAATTGTGCGTAGCTGGTTTCGTTGTATTGGGAATAGCGGCGCAAGGTATCGGCCGAGGTCAAAATCAACTGGCTGGCGACGCTGTTGCTGATCCCGGTGTTGGCGATGGACAAGCGCCCGGCGGTGGACCAGGAGCCATTGCGCATCCGTTGGGTGGCGGCATCACTGCCGAGCCCGGCCAGACCGTTGATCTCGACGCGGAAAGCGCCGGGCATCAAGGCGTAGGTGGACGGCATCAGGGTATACGTGCCCGCCGGCAGCCCCGGCACTCCGGCGCCGATGGTGACCTGCTGGCCCACTAACGGATCGACCGCCCCCTTCTCCGGCGCCACCGGCGCCGCGCCGGGCTGCACGCCGGGCACGATGGCGTAAATCGGGTTGGTGCCCAGGCCCGGCAACACAAAACCGCCATTGGCACCCAACTGCACCAACGGGCTGTAGCGCGCATCCGTAGAACCACCACGCCCGGAGACGAACCCGGCCCCCAGCAACTCGCCACCGCCGGACAGGTCCAGGGTAGCCTCAGGCTGCACCTGCACCGACTGGCCACCGAGCATCACCCCGACGCTGAGTTCCGCGTTCTGGTTGACCAGCCCGCCCTGACCGACAAACGTCACGGTCTTGCCGTTGTACGTGTAGACCTGGCCATCCAGGGTGCCGCCATACGGCAGCACAAGGCCTTTGCCACTCACCGAGGTCACGCTGCCCGGCAGCAATTGCACCTGGCTGCTGCCCATGGTGCCGATATCGATCAACCCCAGGGGCGCCCGTACCACGCCGCCCTGCCGCACCGTCGCGGCGCCCAGTTGCAGGCGCCCGAATGCCGAGTAAGGCACCGCGGTATCCGTGCTGCCGGTACGGCCAATGGTCAGGGTACGCAGCGGGTCGAACGTGATGTTGAGGCTGTTGAATTCGCTCAAGTAGCCCGCAATGACCCGCGCACCGACCTCCGTGGCCGGATACAACTGCGCCGCGCGCAAGGTCATATCGCCCTGGGTCAATAACTGGGTGCTGACCTTCAAGGCCACGCCGTCCGGGTTGGCGCCCGCCAGGAAGCGCAGATCGCCCTGGCTGGTCAGGTTGACCTGATCAAAGCCGCGACGCTCAAGGCCCACCAGGCTGTCGTCGGCCTGGCGCAGTTTGCCCTTGCTGCCAAACAACACGCTGCCGCGCACATCGATCAAGCTGGCGCTGGCATCGAACTGCGCCTCGGTGGCGCGCAGCGATGGTAACGGCAACACCGACACCGGGTTCACGTAGAACTCCCGGGCCGGCGAATCCATGCCGGACAGCAGCAGGTAGGGTGCCGACAGATTCACCCGGGCATTGGCCGCCGCGCCCTCACTGAGGTTGAAGGCACCGCTGTACAGGCGCAGGCCCTGGCCCATGGCCAAGGACACATCGCCGTCGAAACTCAACAGGCCGTTGCTCATCAACGCCAGGTTGTCGAAACCGCCCGCACTGACCTGGTCTACACCCAGGCGAGCATGGCCGTATTCCAGGCTGTCGGCTGCGTCGGCGGCGGTGCCGGCGAGCGGGTGGGCCTGATGGGTCTGGCCGAGCACCAGTTCGCGCACCTTGAGTACCCGGTCCGTGACACTGCTCTTGGTGTAATACGGGCTGTCCAGCGCCACGTTCAGGCTGCCGCCCGCTGCGCCGGCACCGCCGGCCCGGGCGACCAGACTGCCGTCCAGGTACAAGCCATTGTTGGACGCCAGGCTGATGCTGCCGCCATTGCTGGCCACCCGGGTTGCGCCCTGCCCCGGTACATCCAACACGGCTTGCGTGCCCGACGCGTCCAGCCGGGCGCCCTCGCGTACCACCACAAACAGGTCACTGGCCGTGACCGTCCCGGTGCTCAGGTTGACCTCGCCCCCGAGGCTGATCTTGCCGCCGTCGCGGACCAGCCCGTATTGGCTTGCGCGATTGTCCACGGCGGTCGCGGCCCGGGCGGCGACATCGATCAGTGCGTTTTCACCCAGCCAGATGGAGCGGCCGTGGCCGATCGCGTTGGCTTGCTCGAACGCTCGCGTGGTCAGGCCGTTCAGGTTGACACTGCCACCCCAGGCATTGAGCGTGCCGTCGACCGTCAGTTGGCCGATGCTGCGCAGATTGATCGCCTGGCCCGGGTCGACGCTGATCACCGCGCCCTTGCCGACGTCCAGCGCCGTTGTCGGCAATTGCGTCGCAGGCGACTCCAGGTGGCCGGCGGAAAGGGTCAGGCTGGCGCCCCGCCGTTGGGTGAGAACGCCCTTGCTGGGGTCTTCCTGGTAAAGCGGCGGGGTCCAGCGTTCCATGACGCTGGCCGCATCGCCGCCGCCCGGCGTCGTGGCGGCCTGCTCCGAGAGCCGGTAGGCCGGCACGCTCACATCAACCTGAGTGCCGTCGGTGACCAGCAACCCTTCGTTGCCGGTAATGTCATAGGCCGAAAAACCCTTGGTGAAAAAATCCCCGGCCAACTGCAAGGTCTTGGCGTCCGCCGCCTGCGGGCTCTCGCCGATCTGCACCTGGTTGGCCTGCAAGGTCAAGGTGCCGCCTGCGTTGACGCCATAGCCGCGAATCTCAGCACCCAGGTCCAAAGCCACCAGCGCGCCCACGGTCACGTCGCCGCCCTTGCCGCCCCGGACTTTGCCATCCAGGCCGATGGTTGCCCCGGACGACGTGTCCACCCGGCTGCCCGCTGCGAGGTTCACGTCCCCAGAGCTACGCAACGACACTTTGCCACCGTTGATATACGCCACCCCGTCAGTGGCCGATGGGTCCAGCGCCAGATTATTCCAGCGCCCGGAACTGTCCAGCCTGACCCCGGCGGCCACATCGAGCCGCCCGGTGCCCGGCAGAATCACGTCGCCGACGACATTGGAGCGATTGAGGTCGACCTGATTCAACAGGTTGCCCGCGTTGATGCTGCCGCCGTGGGCCGTGAGGTTGGCATTGACTGAAACCACAGGGCCGAACAGGGTGATGTCGCCGCCGTCCGCCACCTTGAGTGCGCCATTGACGTCAATCTGCTGCTTGGCGCCGACCTTGATCGCGCCCAACCGGTAACCATTGAGCAGGTCACTGTCGAGCACCAGTTTGCCCTGACGTTCGGTCGGCAGCGCGGTGGCCAGGTCCAGGCCGTCGGCGATTTTTTGCGTGGCGCTCTCGATCAGCACCTGGTCGATGGTCGGGGTCAAGGCGTAGCGCAAGGTGCCGTTGGCCTTGTTGTAGACCGGCGTGTACTGGCCAATGATCAACTGCGCCCGCTGGGCCATGGCCTGCTGTGACTGCTGATAACCATCAAGGTTGATAGTGGGGGCCTGGGTCTGGCGATCGCCCTGGAATACATCACTGATCAACTGGCCTTCCAGCACCGCGTTGGTGGTGCCCACCACCAGCTTGCCGGCGTCGCGGCCCACGGTGTAGCCCGCCTCGTAGCGGCTTTGCTGGGCCACCAGCGGGTTGTAGTAGAAATCACTGCGGCCCCAGCGGGCGCTGGTGTCTTCAAAGCCTTTGTAGATCCCGGCGTAGAGAATGTCCGCAGGGGCTTTCGACAGTTCATAGAGCTGGCCGTCAGGCCCCTTGAGCCAGGTCTGGCGGATGTAGCCGGCCTGCACATCGACGGTACCGCCCGACAGATTGACCTGGGCCCCCTGCTGGGTCACCACGTCCTTGCCGGTGAACGTCACGGTGCCGCCCTGGGCCATCCACTCGCCGATCGAGTGGCCCTGGGTGCCCAGGTAACCGCCGACTTCCAGCAGCCCGCCAGCGGTGTACCAGCGGTCCGTCGCATAGCCGTTGGTGCCCGCCGGGACGAACACCAGGTCCCGCAGGTCGACCCATACGTCGTTGTTGATCAATTGGCCGCCGTCACGGTTGACCGGCGCATCGCGCTGCTCGTTGCCCTGCACGTTGATCTTGATGTTGTTGGCTTCCATCGCCACCTTGACGCCAATCGCGCCAGACACATCAATCATCGCGCCGTCGCGCACCAGGCTGCGTTGGCTGGCGCTGACAGCCACTTGGCCGCCGGTGGCCAGGGTGATCGAGCCTGTCTGGAAGTCCACGGTGCCGCCGCTGACGATCTCGATCCGCGATTGGTCGGTGCGGTCGGCCACTGCACTGAGGTTGTTGAACGGGCCGGTGATCAGGTTGGCGGGCAGGCCGTCGAGCTTGCTCAGGCCATTGTCCTTCTGGCTGTTGAGGGCGGTGCTGCCACTGGCGTCCAGCAGGATCGCCGTGGTGCTGCCCTCGCCCAGGGTCACGCTGCCGGTGGCATCGCTGGCGGCGTTGAGCAAGTGAATCGTGCCGCGGGTATCCACCGAGGTGCTGGCCAGGGCCACGCCGTTCTGCTGCACCTGGTGCCCGGTGAGGGTGATGTCGCCGGTCGACGCCATGATCAGGCCGCTGTTGCTGACCTTGCCCGACGTGCTGCCGGCCTTGAGGCCGGTGGCCACTTCATTGCCACGGGTGGTGGAACGGTCGTTGCCGGTGGTGCCGACTCCCTTGCGGATATAAAAACTGTCGCCGGCGGCCAGGGTGGCCTGGCCCTTGGCGGTGATGATGCTGCCGGCGTTCTCGACTTCCGAGCCCAGCAGCAAGGCATAGCCACCGGCGTCGGTGGAGGTGGCCGGGTTGTGAGTCTGGATCAACGCGCCGCGCTGCACCTCGACCTTGCCCGCCGCGTCAGTAAAGGTCGGCTGGGTGCCGTTGGCATCCACATAAATCCCGCGCTGGGTGAATTGGTCATCGCTGATGGTGGCAGCCGCCGCCACCAGGTTGCGCACATTGACCTGGCTGCTGCCGCTGAAGATCACCCCGTTACGGTTCATGATCATCACGGTGCCGGGGGCGTTGATCTGGCCCTGGATTTCGCTGGGGCGCGCGTTGGGATCATTGACGCGGTTGAGCACCGCCCAATTCGACTGCTGCTGGAAATCGACCGTGGTGTTGCGCCCGACGTTGAAGGTTTCCCAGTTGAGGATCGCCTTGTCGGCGGTCTGCTCGATGCTGACGGTGGTCTTGCCACCGGACTGGCTTTGGGTCGGGCCCTTGGCGTTGGTCCAGCCCTGGGTCAGGCTGTTGTCCACCTGCAAGCCGCCCTTGCCGAGGCCGTCGGGAATCGTCGAGACCTGGCCGAGCGCCGCTTGCCGGCCTGCCGCTTGTGCCGCTTGCTGGGCCGCAATCGCCGCGACACTGTTGTTGAGCGTGCTGATGGAACGTGACAGCTGCTGGTTCGCCCGCGCCTGCTGATTCAACGACGGAATCCCCGGCACCTGCGCCCCGCTGAGGCGGGCTGCGGTCGCCGCCTGGGAGGCTCCCTTGTCGGCAAACCAGCCGGAGCTGAACGCTGTCGCCGCGTGGGCGCTGCCTGCCACCATGAACAAGGCAATCGCGTGGGCCAGTGGCTTGAGGCGCAGGATCGTCTGGCCGCCAGGGCCTTGGGCATTCAGGTTGACCGGTGGTTTGCAGCGGACCATCAGGAAGCTTCCTTCTTTGTTAGTGCCCATGGGGAACTGGCGACGTGCGTCACGTATGGGAGTTAGGCGGTTGGCGAGGGGCGGGACTGAACTTCTGTCATGGAAAGTTCATGTAAGGCTGCTAGCCCGGCCGCCAACGCAAAAAATCAGCAACGGCACAGGCCGTTGCTGATCGGGTGTTGCCGGTCGGTAAAGCGTGGTTTACAGCGGACGACCGATGGCGTTGCAGACATCAGACTTGCCGATGCTCAGCGCGCTGGTGGCGGTGACGAAGTTGCTGGTGATCGCGGCTTTCCAGGCCGTTGGCAGCGGCACGAAGCGGTTGGCCTTGATGGCGTTGTCGTTGGTGTTGAGGGCACTGGCACCGTAGTGACGGGTGAAGAACGCACGCACTTGCGAGGTTTGGGTGGCGTCGGCGTAGCACTGGCTGAAGATCAGGTTGGTGAAGCCCAGGATTGGATAGCCGGTGCTTGGGTAAGGCACGACGCTTGGGTCATTGGCGTCGGCGGCAGCAGCAAACACCGGTACCCAGGCGTTCTGGTTGGCGACGTTGGCAGCCGCCGGTACTGGCACAGCAGCAATGGCAGCGGAAACGTTATCAGGGGCTGGAGAAACACCGGCGACCTTGGCCACTTTGGTGGCGTCATCCAGGCCGGCCAAGGTAGGAGCGGCATAGTCCGGGCTCATGTAAGTGATGCGACCATCACCGGCGTTCAGCGCGTCCATCACGCCTTGGCTGGTGACGGCAGGCACGGCACCTGCCGGCACGCCGAAGCTGTCTGCAAAGTTGGTGGTGACCACAAACTTCTTGGACTCATTGACGCACTTGGCCGCCAGGAAACGGGTGAACAGCTCGGTGGTGCCACTGGCTTCGTTACGGTAAACCACCACGATGTTACCAGTGCGACCAGTAGCCGGGAGTTGGTCCCAGGTGGTGATGCGGCCCGAGAACACGCCGCACAGTTGATCAACGCTCAGGTCAACCGCGTTGGTACCGGCCTTGTTGAATGGAATGGCAACTGAAGTGGCGACCGAAGGCACTTGAATCAGCTTGCCCCAGGCCGCTTGTTTGGTGGAGGCGTAGGTGGACAGTTCAGTCGAGGTCAGCTTGGAGTCGCTGCCCGCCCAGTGCACGTTCTTGGTGCCGGTGCCGAACTGGCTGTAGTCGTTGTTCAGGAACGCCAGTTTGCCTTTACCGCTGCCCACACCGATGTACGGGGCGAAACCGGCAGTCAATACGCCGGAGGTCTGGTACAGCGGTTGTGGCAGGGTGGCGCCGCCGCCGTTGATGTCTGCCATGGCAGCCTGGGCCGAGCACAGTGCAGCGAGGGTCATGGATACCGCGAGAACGTTGCGCTTAAACATGAAGAAGCTCCTTTCGTCGTGTTTGTACGTTGGGGTAGATGACGCTATGGCTTCGGTCCCGGGCTGTGTTCCGGGGGGTACCCAGGGGTGAGGCCATGGGTATGAAATTTCGCAGCATCCGATGACAGCTAAAGGAAAAAACCTCGGGAGGAACGGCTTGATTTTTAAAAAGATTCTCGGGTGTTTTGGTCATGCTTTTGGACGGTTTGGAGGCGAGGTGACAGCGGGGTTTCAGCGCGGCTTTCGAGTGCCGGGCTGGAGGCGGCACGGACCGTGTCGAGGGGTTGAAAAATGACAGAACGAGGAACCCGAGGTTGGGACCCGCATGCCAGGCGCGCGAAAATAGACTTGAAGAAACGCAGTTGAAATGTGGGAGCTGGCTTGCCTGCGATGGCGGCGGGTCAGCTTGCATCTTGGGCGACTGACACACCGCTATCGCAGGCAAGCCAGCTCCCACAGTGTTGACCGCGTTTCGTCAGCAGTCAGGTCACCAGTTGGTTGATTTCGATGATCGGCAGCAGTACCGCCATGACGATGACCAACACAACGGCGCCCATCACCACGATCATCAAGGGTTCAAGCAACGCCGTCATGCCCATCGCCCGACGCTCGATATCCCGGGACAGCGTTTGCGCCGCACGCTCGAGCATCGGCGGCAGGGAGCCGGTTTTTTCGCCGCTGGCGATCAGGTGGATCAGCACCGGCGGAAAGACCTTTTCCACCGCCAGCGCCGGGGCCAGGTTGACACCCTCGCGCACCTTGGCGGTGGCGTCCGTGACGCACTGGCTCAGGCGGTCATTGGACAGGGTCTGGCGCGCGGCTTCCAACGCCCGCAGCAACGGCACACCGGCCCCGCCGAGAATCGCCAGGGTCGAGGCAAAACGCGCGGTGTTGAGCCCCAGCACAAAGCGCCCGATCAGCGGCAGGCGCAGCACCCGACTGTGCCAGTTCAACCGCGCCACAGGGTTGCGCAGGTACAGGCGCCAGCTCCAGAAGCTACCCACGATCCCGGCAAAACACAGCCAGCCCCAGGCGCGGATAAAATCACTGGCATTGAGCATCGCCAAGGTCAGCCCCGGCAGGTCCTGGCGCGCCTGGGAAAACGCACTGACCACCTGGGGCACCACGTAGCTGAGCAGGAAAATCACAATGCCGATGGACACCAGCCCCACCACGCCCGGGTAGATAAACGCCGTGAGGATCTTGCCCCGCAGGTTGTTGCGTTCCTCGATGTAGTCGGCCAGGCGCTCCATGACTTGCGCCAGGTCGCCGGACTCCTCCCCCGCCGCGATCAGGGCCCGATAGATCGACGGGAAATCCCGGGGCCGCGCGGCCAATGCATCGGCCAGGCGCATGCCGCTGCGCACATCGGCGCGCACCGCACTCAAGGTCTGGGCAATGTGTTTTTTTTCGGCTTGCTCCACGGTGGCGCTCAACGCGGCCTCCAGCGGCAGGCTCGCACCGAGCAGGCTCGCCAGCTGCCGCGTGGCCCAGGCCAGGTCATTGTCCGAGAGCTTGGCACCGAACCGGCTGCCGCCGCCGGCGTGCGGGTTGTTGTTCTCGATCTGCACCTGCAAGGCCGTCAGGCCTCGGCTGCGCAGGTTGGCAAAGGCGCCGCTCTGGCTGTCTGCCTCAAGGTGCCCGGACTCCAGCTTGCCGGTGGCGTCGGCGGCTTCGTAGCGGTATCGGTTCATCAGGCGTCCCGTGTTACGCGCAGGATTTCTTCGGGGGCAGTGGCGCCGCTGCGCACCCAGCGCTCACCGTCTTCGCGCATGCTGAACATGCCGGCGCGGCGTGCGGCGGCTCTCAGGTCCTGCTCGCCGGCGCCCTGGTGGATCAGGCCGCGCAGCTCGTCGTCAATGCAGAACAACTCATGGATACCGGTACGGCCGCTGTAGCCGATCTGGTTGCACTGCGCACACCCGACCGGCCGCCAGGTGCCGGGCGCCGCCGGGTCTTCCTGCTTGCAGTGCGGGCACAGGCGGCGCACCAGGCGCTGGGCCAATACGCCGAGCAGGGATGAGGCCAGCAGGAACGGTTCGACGCCCATGTCGATCAGGCGGTTGACCGCCGAAACGGCATCGTTGGTGTGCAGGGTGGCGAGCACCAGGTGGCCGGTGAGGGAAGCCTGGACGGCGATTTGTGCGGTCTCCAGGTCGCGGATTTCGCCGATCATGATGATGTCCGGGTCCTGGCGCAGGATCGCCCGCAGGGCCAGGGCGAAGGTCATGTCGATCTTGGCGTTGACCTGGATCTGGCTGATGCCCGGCAGGTCGTATTCCACCGGGTCTTCGACGGTGAGAATGTTGCTGGTGCTCGCATCCAGCCGGGCCAGGGCGGCGTAGAGGCTGGTGGTCTTGCCGCTGCCGGTGGGGCCGGTGACCAGCACGATGCCGTGGGGTTGGCGGATCAGGCTGTCGAGTTTGCCCAGGACGGCGGGGTCCATGCCGAGGGTTTCCAGTTGCAGGCGGCCAGCTTGTTTGTCCAGCAGGCGCATCACCACGCGCTCGCCGTGGCCGGTGGGCACGGTGGAGACGCGGATGTCGATGGGACGACCGGCGACGCGCAGGGCGATGCGGCCGTCCTGGGGCAGGCGTTTTTCGGCGATGTCGAGTTGGGCCATGATCTTGATGCGTGAGACCAGGGCGCCGTGCAGGGCCTTGCGCGGGGACACCACGTCACGCAGGGTGCCGTCGACGCGGTAGCGCACCACGGAGTGGGTTTCGTAGGGTTCGATGTGGATGTCGCTGGCTTCGTCGCGGGCGGCCTGGGTGAGCAAGGCGTTGATCATGCGGATCACCGGGGCGCCGTCCTGGGTGTCGAGCAGGTCGGTGATTTCGGGGATGTCTTGCATGAGGCGGTCGAGGTCGACTTCGTTTTCGGCGGCGCCCACCACGGCGGCGGCGCTGCCGGTGTCGGCGTAGGCGTAGGCACTGGCCAGGAGGCCGTCGAGTTCGTCGTCGCGCACCTGGATGAGGGGGGTCTGGCCGAACTGGCGGTGGACTTCGCTGATGGACCAGCCGGGGGTTGAGGGGCAAATGGTCAGCGTCGGGCCCTGGGGTCCCGGGTGAAGGAGGATGCGTTGGGACTTGGCCCAGGCGTAAGGCAGGAGGCTCATGCTTTTGGGCTTCGTTTGGTTGAGTACATATCCATTCCTTCGGTTACGGCTGCTATGGGTTCCGCTCTTACAGCGGCTCACTTTTGAAAAGCGCAAAAGTAAGCAAAACGCTCTTGCCCCACCACTCGGCACCTCGCTTAGGCTCGGTGTGCCCTCACTCCGGCTTTGGACCGTGGGCCGCCGCGATGGGCCATCCTTGGCCCAGCGCGGCTAACCCGGCGTCCTGCCGGGTTACCCACGCTCCAAAGCCTGCGTTCGGCCAGCGTGGTTTAACGGGGCGCCTAAGATCAAGATCAAGATCAAAAGCACAGCGGCCTACAGGCCGGCTTGAGTGTTGAAGAGCCAAATCAAAAGCTAAAGCGGGCACGGTCAAATGTGGGAGCTGGCTTGCCTGCGATAGCATCAACTGGGTGTACCTGATGCACCGAGTTGTCTGCATCGCAGGCAAGCCAGCTCCCACAGAAAAGCAGCTTTGTTTTCGCTCTGGATCTTGCCTCTGCTTTTAACACTCAAGCCGGCCGGTAGGCCGCTGTGCTTTTGCTTTTGATCTTGATCTGCGGGCCCCGTTAACCACGATGGCCGCAAGTAGGCACGGTGGAGCGGGTAAATCGGCAGGGATGCCGATTTAGCCGCGCCGGGCCATGGATGGCCCGTCGCGGCGGCCCGCGGAATCGGGCCGGAGTGCGGGCATGCCGAGCCTAGGCGAGGCACCGAGTGGTGGGGCAAAGACCTTTTGGTTACTTTTGGGGCGTTTGCCAAAAGTGACCCGCTGTAAGAGCGGAACCATAGGTGGCCGTTACCGCAGCAACGGATATGCCCCCCATCCAAAACCCAAATCACCGCGGCACCGCCCGAATCACCGCCCTAACACCCTGCGCCTCGGGAATCGCCTTATCCACCGAAGGCAACTGCGGCGCCTGCACATCCGGCATCGCCCAACTGCGCTCCGGCTGCAACCCACCCTGGGCCCTGCGCATAAACTCATAGCGATTGAGCGTAATACTGCGCCCCGCCCCACTGTCGCGAATAATGTAAGGCCGCAAAAACACCATCAAATTGGTCTTCGTCACACTGCGCTTTTCATTCCTGAACAACGCCCCCAACCCCGGGATATCCGACAACCACGGCACCGCGTCATTACCCTGGCTGTACCCATCCTGCAACAGCCCCCCGAGCACCATGATCTGCCCGTCATCCAGCAAAATACTCGTATCAATCGCCCGCTTGTTCGTCACCGTCCCGGCGTCCACCGAACCCCGCGTGTCGACACTGCTGACCTCCTGGTAAATATCCAGCTTCACCGTCCCACCCTCGGAAATCTGCGGCCGCACGTTCAGCTTCAGCCCCACCTCCTCCCGCTGCACCGTCTGGAACGGGTTATTACTGGTGCCGCCACCACCGGTCACATAACTGCCGGTGACAAACGGAATCGTCTGCCCCACAAAAATACTCGCCGCCTCGTTATCCAGGGTCAGCAGGTTCGGCGTCGACAACACATTGGTCCCGCCCTTGCTCTTCAACGCCCGGGCCAGCACCTTGAGGTCGAGCACCTTGCCGATCCCGGGAATATCCACCGTGCCGTTCACCAGCCCGATGTTCAAACCCTTGGGCAGCACATCAATGCTGGTCTTGCTGGTGGAGGTTCCATTCAAGCCGCTGCCCCCCAGGTTCACCCCGCCAAAGCCACCCTTCCCGCCCAGGTTCCCCGCCTGCCACTGCACCCCGAACTCGCTGGCATCGTCCTCGCTGACTTCGACAATCAAACTCTCGATCACCACCTGGGCGCGACGCTGGTCGAGCATGTCGATCACTTCCCGCAGGTTGCGATACAGCGGGTCCGGCGCGGAGATCAATAAGGTGTTGGTGGTGGCGTCCGCCTGGATGGTCACGCCACCGGCGCTGAACGCGGTGTTCTGGTCGCTGGAGGAAGAGGCGCCGGTGGCACTGGTGTCTTGCCCGTAACCGCTGGGCTGGGCAGTGCCGCTGCCGGTGGGGGTGCCACTGCTGTTCTGGGTACTGCCCTGGCCGGTCTGGGTGTTGCCGCCCATGCTGCTCAACTTGCCCCGCGCATTGTCACTGGTACCGGTGTCGCTCTCGCCAGTGAGCAACCCCCGCAGGGACTGCGCCAACTTGCCGGCCTGGGCGTTGCGCAGGTACACCACGTGCATATTGCTCGGGTTGCTCTGGGCGTTGTCGAGCTTGTAGATCAGGTTGCGCGCCAGTTCCGTGCGCTCCGGGCTGCCGGCGCGGATGATGATGGAGTTGGAGCGCGGGTCACCGATCACGTTGATCTTCTGGGTCTGGTCGGCGCCCTGGGTGTCGAGGAGTTCCGAGACCATGGCGGCGATGTCCACGGCGATGCCGTTCTGCACCTTCACCACGTCGGTGTCGATGGCGCTCGGGGTGTCGATGCCGTCGATGATCTGTGCCACCCGTGCAAGGTTTTCTGCGTAGTCGGTGATGACGATGCTGTTGTTGCCGGGGTAGGCGTTGATCGGGTTGTTCGGCGACACGATGGGACGCAGCACCGGGATCAGGTTTACCGCGTTTTCGTATTGCAGGCGGAAGGTACGGGTTTGCATGCCCTGCCCGCCCGGGTTGGCGCCGCTGTAGATCGGCCCGCCCAGCAACTTGGCATCCGCCTCCGGCACCACCTGGGCCACGCCGCCCACGTCGACCACGCTGAAGCCTTGCATGCGCAGCGCCGCCAGCAGCATGTCGTAGGCCTGATGCGCCGGTACCTGGCCTTCGCTGACCAGGGTCAGGTTGCCTTTCACCCGTGGGTCCACCAGGAATTGCTGGCCGGTGGCGCGGGACAAGGCGCGCACCACGGCCTGGATATCAGCGTCGACGAAGTTCAGTTGCACCGGCTGATCGCCCAGTGGGTTGCGCGCCTTCGCCGGGGCGGCGGCGTGGCTGCGGGCACTGTTGGTCACCGGGTGTTGCACTCGGGGTGGCGGCAGCGGTTCGCGCTGGCGGTCCAGCGGGGTGTCGCCGCTGCGCCGGGTGTCGGCCAGGGGCTGGCCGAGTTCGCTGTCCACCAACAGCGGTGTGGGCGATTGGGGGTGGCTGCACGCTCCCAGCGCCAGCAACAGCAAAGGGGCGACCTTGCGATAAGGCGCAGCGTTGGGCAATGACCACTTCATGAAGCTTCCTTAGCGCCAGGCGCCTGATCCATGCGAACGGTCCCGGACAAGGTGCCGGCCGAGTTTGAAGGGGTGGCAGCGCCGGCGCGTTGCAGGCGGGCCTCGGAGACGTCCAGGGAGAACGGCCGGGGGTTGGCCAGCAGCCAGTCGATCACGGCATCCGCCGGGGCTTGCTCGAAGGTCAGGCGCCAACTGCCGGCGTCCTGCGCCTGCAAGTGATAGCGGCCCTCCAGCCCGGCGTTGTCGAGGGACTGGTGCAAGGCGGTTTCCAGATCACGGCTGCGCGGGGCTGCGGAGACGCCTTGCAGCAGCACCTGCAAGGCCTCGGCCTGGCTGCGCAGTTTCGGGGTTTCGGCTTGCCAGTAATCGATCTTCTTCAGCGGCGGCTGGATCAACAGCAACCAGGTCAGCAGCCCCGCCAACACCAGGCCGGCGCCCACCAGCAGACGTTTTTCACGCACGGCCAGGCCATTCCAGAACACCTGGGCCTGGCTGCGCAGAAGCTGCCAGCGCTTATTCATCTTCGGCCTCATCGTCTGCATCGGCTTCAACGCGCTCGGCGAGCGGGCCGAGGGTCCAGCCCTGGTCGTCGCGGGTGGCGCTGAACCCGGCCTGGGCCAGCAGCGCCTGCGCGTCCGCCGCCAGCGCCGGACTGCGGGTGTCGGGCAGCAGGCTCACCTGCAAACGGCCTTGCTCGTAGCTCAGGCTCTCGACGCTGCCCGCCATGGACGGCAGGCTGCTACCCGCCAGCGCCAGCAAGCCGGTAAAGCGCTGGCCCGACTCAGCCGCCGCGCCACTCTGGCGTGCGGCCAATTGCTGACGGGCTTGCTGCAACGGGTTGAGAATCACCGGCAGCTCGGGAAAGGCCTGGCGCACTTGCTGGCTCATCTGCGCCTTGAGGCGCTGGCCTTCGTCGACCTGGCGGGCGGCGTAGAGGTTCAGGCCCAGGGTCCAGATGGCGACCGCCAGCGCCGTGCAAGCCGCCGCCCTGCCCCAGCCACCGGTGGCCGCCTGCTGAAGCCGACCGTGCAACCCCCAGCCCGGTAATGGCCCACTCCAACGAGCCTCGCCGGTCACTTGATGGACATCGAAGCCGGTGGCGAGCAGATCATCCAGCGCGGGCTGTCCCAATGGATGCACCGCACCCTGTTGGACACTGAGGCGCAGCAGCAAATGCCCGTCGCTGAATGCCGCGCTCGCTGGCTCGCTGACTGGCAACGCATACGGCGCCGGGTACAGGCCACGCACTTTGATTTTCAGTTGGGTGGTTATCCGGCCCAGGTGTTCAAGGCTGCTTTTGGGCAACCAGCCGACCTGCACCCGTCCGCTGCTTTCCCGTGGACCGTGGGCCACATGCATCAATTCCAACGGGCCCAGGATCAATGCCTGGGCCGCGCACGTCACTGCGTCGTCAACCTTGGCGGAGGGCAATTGCGGCAGCTCCAGGCTGGTCAGCAGGCTGTCACGCGGGTGCAGAAAAAACGCCGCCGGGTTATTGGCCAGTTGCGCCAGGCTGCCCTGGCCTTGCTGGCTGACCTGCCCGGCGCGGTCCAGCCAGGCGAACGGCACCTGGCTCTCGGTGGTGAGTTCATCCAGTGGCGGCAAGCCGATTCGCAAACGCTTCATACGCCCACCCGCGACCAGATCACCTGGGGTTGACGGTCTTCGGGGCGATACAGCAACGCCTCCAGCGTGACCCGACGCTGCTCGCGACGGACCTGCCCCTGCACGCGAAACCATTCACTGGTGATCCCCACCTGCACCGTGTCCACCGCAACCTGTGGCATGCGCAACCGATTGACGAAATCCCCGCGATTGATAAACCAGCGCCCGCCATCGCGCTCGGCCACCAGGGCCTGGGCCTGCGACAGGCTGAGCCCCGGCACCACGCTACTGAGCACCTCGGCGCTGGCGGTATTGCCGTTGACCCAGGTATTGCCGGGCAGCACGCTGACGTAGCTCGCCATGCGCCGCAGTTGGCGCGGGTCGAGGCCTTCGATACCACTGAGGTCAGTGAGACTGCGCAGCATCGGGTACTTGGCTGGAACCAATGGCGCCGCGGCTCCGGGCGAGGTATCGCGGCTGCTGTTGAAACCGCCGGTGAGTGAGGCGGTGACCTCACGCTGGTCGTATGAGTCGATCACCCGCCGGCTGATGCGGCGGCTCACGGCCGGGTCGATGCCGATCAATTGGCACAGGCGCTCGAAGCTCTGCAATTGCACGGCGTCCGGGTGTTGTTGGGTCACCAGATTGCGCAGGTTGAACTTGCCCTGCTCGTCTTCTATGCGCCCCTCAAAAGCACCGCCGAGGGGGCGTGCCCACGGTTGATCGAGCCGGGTCAATACGTCCTGGCGGCGCGCGTCCCACAGCAGTTGGCGACTGATTTCCAGGCCGCCATTCAACAACCATTGACCCTGGATACGCCGCTGTTCGGCTTCCAGGCTGCGGGTGAACACGGTTTGCCGGGTGAGCATGGCACCGGCAATCACCGCAACCACGGCCGCGATCAGCAAGGCGCTGATAATCGCCATGCCGCGCTGCTTCGCCGCTGGGGGCGAATGGCTGTTCATCGCCGACCTTACAGCTGCCAGGAGCCGATATCGGCATTCACGCCGTCACCATCGGGTTTCCCGTCGGCGCCGAGGGAGAACACATCCACTTCGCCGTTGGCCCCTGGGTTGAGGTAGTGATAAGGGTTGCCCCACGGGTCGTTGGGCAAACGCTCGAGGTAGGCGCGCCAGTTGCTGTTTTTCGCGTCGGCCGGGCGCTCCACCAGCACCTTCAGGCCCTGGTTCATGCTGGGATACGAACCGTGGTCGAGGCGATAGAGTTTCAGGGCCTGCATCAGCCCGCCAATGTCCTGCCTGGCGGCCGTGGCCCGCGCCTGGTCCGGGCGGTCGAGCACCTTGGGCACCACCAGCGCCGCCAGAATCCCCAGGATCACCACGACCACCATGATCTCGATCAAGGTGAAACCACGCTGCCTGCGTGGGGAGGTGAAGTGTGCGATATCCATCTCGACATTCCTTGGCTTGAGTGCATTTCGTGGCGCAGTGTTGCAAGAACACATGTCAGTCATGTTGAAAATCCTCGGGAGCTTTGGTCGCCAATCGGTCAACTCCGGGGGCTAGTCTGCGGGCCTGATTCCCGGTTTTGAGTACGCCATGGGCGGCCCCCGCAACGAGCAAGGTTTCACCCTGATTGAAGTGTTGGTGGCGCTGGCGATCATCGCCGTGGCCATGGCGGCGGCCGTGCGCGTGGCCGGGCTGATGACCACCAGCAACGGCCTGCTGCGGGACAAGTCGATGGCGCTGCTGGCGGCCCAGAGTCGCCTGGCGGAACTGCGCCTGGAAGGTCGGGTGAGCCCCGGGCGCATGACCTTCGACTGCGACCAGGGCCGGCTGAAACTGCGCTGCGAACAGACCATCAACAACGGGCCGGAGGGTCGCCTGCTCCAAGTCAGCGTGCGGGTGCTGGACGCGACCCGTGAAGCGCCCCCCCTGGCGCGCCTGGAAACCTTGATGGGGCGCCCGCCGGTGAAGCGCGCGGTTACTGCCGAGTGAGGTTGGGCAAGGCCGGGCCGTCGGGCAACTTGTCGAGGGGCACGCGGATTTTTTCCGCGCCGCGCTCGATCTCCACGCTATCGCCTTCAATGGCCGTCAAGCGCACGCCGGGGCTTAGCCGCTCACCCAACAAAAAACTGCGGGGCGGCCCGTCGTTGAGGCTGAGGATAGCCACCGCACCACGGGCACCGGCAAGCACCCCGGAGACCTTGATCTGCATCACCGCCGGGGTATTGGAAAACCACTGCACGGCAGGGTTGTCACTGCGGGCGACCAATGCCTGGGGCGCGGCCTGCGGGGTGTGGGACTCGGCCGACGTGAGCAGCAACGGCGTCCAGGTCGCCACCCCTGCCAGCGCTGCCAGCAACGCCAAGGCCTGGACGCCATGGGCGGGTGAAAAACGATGGGTGAATGCCATGGGCGGGACCTCCTGTTTGTCCGTTGCCTCAGGCTACAGGGCAATTCACACCTTTTTATTTCAGCGGTTGATCAGGGAGCAAAAAATGAAACAGCAGGGCTTCACGTTGATCGAGCTGATGGTGGTGTTGGTGATCATCGGCATCGCCAGTGCGGCCATCAGCCTGAGCATCAAGCCTGATCCGCTGCACCTGCTGCGCAAGGACGCGGAACGCTTGAGCCAGTTGCTGCAGGTGGCCCAGGCCGAGGCTCGCGCGGATGGCCGGGCGATTACCTGGAAGGCGGATGCCAAGGGGTTTCGCTTTAGCCGCGTGACGGATGATGGGTTGGGGTTGGAGGACTTCAGTGGCGATCAGCAACTGCGCCCGCGGGCCTGGGACAGCACGCCGATGCAGGTGCGCATCGAGCCCGGGAAGCACCTGGTGCTGGATGCTGAATGGGTGAACCCGCCGATGCGGGTGGTGCTGTCGGATGGGCAACACAGTCTGAGTCTGCAACGGGATACCGCGGGGTTGTTGCGGGTGGTGAGTCATGAGTGACCAGAAGGGTTTTACGCTGATTGAGGTAATGGTGGCGATCATGTTGATGGCGGTGGTCAGTGTGATTGCCTGGCGCGGACTGGACAGTGTGACCCGGGCTGATCAGCACTTGCAGGCCAGCAGTGAGGAGACGGAGGTGCTGTTGCGGGCGCTGAACCAGATGCAGCTGGACCTGAGTTTGCGTGCGGGGGTTGAGTTGGGATCGCCGGTTGGCGATGACGCGCCGAAGCCTGGGGGGTTGGCGGCGGTGTCGGTGAGGAGTTCGGATAGCAAGGGGTTTAGGTTGGAGGTGATCCGGGGCGCGCCGGTTCCCGGGGATGGGTTGCAGCGGGTGCGGTGGTGGCTCAAGGGGGACACGCTGTATCGGGCGGCGGCACCGGCGCGGGATCGGTATCCGCTGCCGGCACCCAGGGATGCGGTGGCGGTGCTTGGGCAGGTCAGGGATTTGCAGGTGCGGGTTTGGGATAAAGGGTGGCGGCAGTTGAGTGGGAATCGGCAGGAGGAACCGCTGGGGGTTGAGGTGGTTCTCGTGCGGGAGACGGGTCAGGGGGTGGAGCGGTATCGGCAGGTTTTTGGGCCCTTGCGGTAGGGCTTTTTGGGGGGCGTGTACATATCCGTTATTTGGGTGATGGCTTGTATGGGTTCCGCCCTTACG
>NZ_JAIWYM010000047.1:0-27374 GCF_020515595.1 Pseudomonas sp. MWU16-30323 | reverse complement strand
GCAGCAACGGATATGTACTCAGCCCAAAACACCCCTCAGGACTTCAACGCCTTCTTCGGATAAATATCATACCGACTGGACTTCCCATCCAACGCATGACTCGGCTTCACCCCCTCAATACACGGCGCCTTACGCGGCCGCTTAACCACCACCCGATGGCTGGCCAAAGCCAACGCCGCCGCCAACAACGCCGGCGCATCCGGATCATCCCCCACCAAAGGCCGAAACAACCGCATCTCCTTCTTCACCAACGCAGTCTTCTCCCGATGAGGAAACATCGGATCCAGATAAATCACCTGAGGCGGCTCCCCCTCCCAGTTGCGCATCACTTCAATGGAATTGCCCTTGAGCAACTTCATCCGCGCCACAATCGGCGCCACCTCAAAATCCTCGGCCCCGCGCGCCAGACCATCCTCCAGCAACGCGCCAATCAACGGCTGCCGCTCGATCAGGCTCATCTCGCACCCCAAACTGGCCAGTACGAAAGCATCCTTGCCCAACCCCGCCGTAGCATCCAACACCCGCGGCCGCACGCCCTGCGCCACACCCACCGCCTTGGCAATCATCTGCCCGCTGCCACCACCGTACAGACGCCGGTGCGCCGCCCCACCCTCCACAAAATCCACCCGCACCGGCCCAGGCGCATCAGGTCCCAGCTGTTGTAACTGCAGCCCCTGCTCCCCCACCTGCAAGGCAAAGTCCGCCTCATCCAGCTGCAAAGGCAACCCAAGCTGCTCGGCCCACTGCTGGGCACGGGCCTGGAAACCTTCGGCCAAGGCCTCGACCCGAATGCGGCTGGCCGCTGGTTGTTCGCTCATCGGTGACTACGCTCAAAAATATTAAGGATCGGCGAAAAGCGGCCGATAAAAAAAGGATCAGGCATTTTGCCAGAGCTGAGCGACGATCGAGAGAAATGTCAGACATTCCTTCGCTATTTACCGGTGTACTGCCGACCCACAACCACTTCGGCCTGCGCAATACCCAAGCGCTGGCCGGCGTCAGTCATGTGTGGCAGGACTTCTTCGCCCAGGCGTTGGCCGAACAGCTCGGTGACACGCCGGGCGCGCTCGCCAAGTCCGTGGCGAAGCCGGTGGATCCGTCGGTTGAACCCAGTGAAGGCAGTGACCTGCTGTCGCAGATCGTCACCCAGCGCGCGTGCGACGTGAAAGACACCGAGATCGCCCCGCCCGAGCCGCTGTTCCTGCCCATCGCCGAATTCGAATTGGAGTTGCTGCCACCCGCACCGCCACCGTATCCGGCAGAAGAACTGGTCGCCCAGCAAAAGCAGCAAAACTTCGAAAGCGGTTGGGTGCGCCCTATCGTGCTTGCCGCCGGCCAACCGCTGCCCGAGCCGGGCCCGGCGCCTGCGCCACGCCCACTGCATCTGCCGATTGCCGAATTCGAACTGGACCTGCTGCCACCACCACCGCCGCCATTCCCGGCAGAAGAGCTGGTTGAGCAACAAAAAGCCCTGGACTTCGACAGCCGCTGGGCTCGCCCGCTGATTATCCACAACCTGCGCCTGGCCGCCTGACCCTCAGCGACACACCCACCAACGCCCCATGTCGAGATGAAAGTGGTTTCGGTGGGCGGCGTTGTAATCCGGGCTCAACACAACATTGAAATCCTTGCAGGCGCCGTCGCGCACCTGTCGCAGGAAACGCGCACTTTCGCCGTCACCCGGCCAATCCTTGAGCACATTGATGGTGCGCCCGTCCGCCAGGCGAAAGCCGGCGATGTCCAGGGCGTTGGCCGACGCATGCTGGCTGAGTCGCCCTTCGGCACGGTTGTAGATATTGCGACAGGCAAAGCTGCCGAGGTGATCGACCCGCGTCACGGCCTGGCCAAATACCGCCTGGGCCGCCGGCTGCAGGCTGTGCCGCTCGAACAGGGCGAACGCCACGGCCAGCGGGCAAGTGGCGAGAAAGCGGCTGCTCAGCCCCACCTCCGCCCCCTGGACCCGCAAGGTATTGCGCAGCGGGCAAGCAGCATCCGCAGGACTGTCCGCCTGATGGGTGACCCGCAGCCCAGAGGTTTTCAGCACCTGGTCACACAGCGCAGGGTCATCCTGCAGGCGCCCCAGTTTGAATCGGGTCAGCAGGTTCGGGCTTGCGCGAACGTCCAGCGGCGCCCACGGGTTCCAGTCATCGGGCAGCGGCACCCAGCCCCGCCACACGCCGACCAGCAGACCACTCGCCAACACGAGCAACACCCCCAATACCTTGAAGAAACCCACGATGCCTCAAGCCTTGAACAGTTGATTGGCCTGGCTGAACGGCATCGAGCGTTCGGTAAAGGTAAACGTACCCCGTTCATGAACCTCCTGGGCCGCCCTGAAGAACGCTCCATACGCCGCCAGGGCCATCGCCGAGCCAACACTGATGCGTTTGACGCCCATCTCGCTTAACTGCGCCACGCTGAGTTTCAGGGCGCCTGACATCAAGATATTCACGGGCTTTGGCGCAACCGCCTTCACCACCGCCAACACTTCCTTGGCACTGCGCAGGGCCGGTGCATACAGCACGTCGGCGCCGGCTTCGGCGTAGGCCTGGAGGCGGCGAATGGTGTCGGGCAAATCCAGCCGGCCATGCAGGAGGTTTTCCGCGCGGGCGGTCAGGGTGAAGGGAAATGGCAGGCTGCGGGCAGCGGCGACCGCGGCTTCGACGCGCTCGACAGACAGGTCAAAGGGGTAGATCGGGTCGACGGCAATCCCGGTGGCGTCTTCGATGGAGCCACCGACAATGCCAGTAGCAGCGGCGCGCAGGATAGTCTCGGCGCAACCTTGGGGCGTATCGCTGAACCCGTTTTCCAGGTCGGCGGCGACGGGCAGCGAGGTGGCCTGGACGATCGTCCCGGCATTGCCCAAGGTGTCTTCCAGCGACAACGCCCCTTCGGCATCCGGGCGGCCGAGGCTGAAGGCGAAGCCGGCGCTGGTGGTGGCCAGGGCTTCGAAACCCAGGCTGGCGAGCATTTTTGCGGAACCGGCATCCCACGGATTGGGCATCACAAAGGCACGGTCACGCTCATGCAGGGCCTTGAAGGCTTCGGCGCGAAGGGTTTGGGCATCCATGACTGACTCCTGTCGGGGAAAGGAGCCTTAGAGTAACCCCAGTTGCTCCGCTTCGGGTTCTCGATGCAGTGTGGGCAAGGCCGGCAAGCCAGGCAAACGCACCATCAGCTTTTCGTGAAAGCGCAGGGCCAGTTGGGCGGCCAGGCGATTGTCGGAGGTGTGCAGAAAGACATAGGGCGTGCGGCCCTCTTCGATCCAGCCGGCGACCTTTTCAATCCAGGGCACCAGGAACGGGTCATTGGCTTCCAGCTCCGGATGACCAATAAAGCGCACTTGTGGAAACTGCGTCAGCGCCGCCGGGCGAGGCGGCACCTTGGGCTTTTTCGATTGGGCGTGCAGCACGGCTGCGGAGGTGGACGTGCAACTGAACAGCGCGCGAGGGTCCAGGCAGATGCGCTCGACGCCACGGTCGCGCAGCAAGCGGTTGAGACTGCGCTCGGCGTCGCCCTTGGCGAAGAACTCCGAATGGCGCACTTCCACCGCCAACGGTCGCTCCAGTCCGTCGATAAACCCGGCCAATTCACCCAGGCGCTGCGGGGTAAAACTGGCCGGCAGTTGCAACCACAACGGCGAAATGCGCTCGCCCAACGGGCTCATCAAGCCAAGGAAACTTTCCGCCGCCGGCAACTGCTCAATCAGGTTGCCGCTGTGGCTGATGTCACCCGGAAACTTGGCCGTGAAGCGAAAATGTTCGGGCATGATGTCAGCCCAGCGCTGCACGGTGGCGACAGAGGGGCGGGCATAGAACGTGGTGTTGCCCTCAACGGCGTTGAAGACGTGGGAATACAGGGCGAGGTAATCGCTGGAACGGGCGTCGGCGGGATACAGGTATTCACGCCAGGCGTTTTCACTCCAGGACGGACAACCGAGGTAGTAAGGCAGCCGCATCAGATATGGATATCGAGGCCCAGCACTTCCATATCCCATTCGACAAAGCCGGCGGTGGTCAGGTAGCTGGCCAGGGCATTGGCGACGTTTTTGCTCATGGAGCGCGGGAAGACCATGTCTTGCTGGCGGGCAGGAACACCGCTGGTGCGTGCACCGCTGGACGCTTGGGAACGCGCTGAAACAGCGGAGGTGTCGGACTGGATTTCAACAAAGTCGGGCGAGTCTTCGACGGAGTCGTCTACCGTCACGTTCGCCTTGCGAGGCTTACGCTTGAGGGGGTAGGACTGTGATGAAAAGCCGTCTATGCGCATACATGCGAACTCGGTATCGGTGATGGCATTTTAGTGGCGCTTTCCATCGCGCGCAAATGCTCTGGTGATAACTAGAACACATAATTGGCAAAAGGTTTAAAAGCACGGAAAAATTCTGACGATTGGCGATTTTTTCCTGAATTTGCCCGCATTTTTGACGTCAAATAATGCCGCGTTCAGCCTTGGTCTGCGCCACTTTATCCCGCAGGTACACAGGGGCTGCCTGGTCGGCGGGAATCGCCTCGCCCCGCTCCCAGGCAAAGCGTGCCAAGGCCAGCAGGTCTTCGGCATGGGGCAACATTGCGGCATCCTGGCCGGCAAGCGTCACGCCAATGCGCTCGCCATAGCCCCAGCCGGTGCCGGCACCGAACCAGTCGCCGCTGGCATCAGCCGGCAAGGCCGCCGTTTCAGGCGGCAGCACGGCTTCAGCACCCACCAGGCGCATCTCGCCAGCGGTTTCGCGGTAGCACCCCCAATACACTTCGTCCATGCGGGCATCAATGGCCGCCGCGACCTGGCTGGCGCCGTGTTCGCGAAACGCCCGCTGCGCCAGCACCGCCAGGTTGGACACCGGCAACACCGGACGCTCCAGCGCAAACGCCAGGCCCTGGACCACACCGATAGCGATGCGCACGCCGGTAAACGCGCCCGGGCCACGCCCGAACGCAATGGCGTCCACCGCCGACAAGGTGGTGCCTGCGTCCAGCAGCAATTGCTTGATCATCGGCAACAGCTTCTGCGCGTGCAGGCGCGGGATCACCTCGTAGTGGCTCGTGACCTTGCCATCGTGCAGCAGGGCAACGGAGCAAGCTTCAGTCGCGGTGTCCAGGGCCAGCAAGGTGCTCATCGGTGTATGCATCCACATTGAAAAAAAAGTGCGTCAGTATAAACAACAACGGCCCGCAAGCGGGCCGTTGTCAATCCAGCGGATGAACGATCAGCTCAGCGCTTGCAGTACTTTGCCAGTGATGGCTTCAACCGAACCCACCCCTTCGATGTGGCTGTACTTCGGCTTGCCCTGGGCGGCCGAGAGCTTCTGGTAGAAGTCCACCAGCGGCTTGGTCTGGGAATGGTAGACCGACAGGCGATGGCGCACGGTTTCTTCGGTATCGTCTTTACGCTGCACCAGGTCTTCGCCGGTGACATCATCCTTGCCCGCTACTTTCGGCGGGTTGTAGACGATGTGGTAGACGCGACCCGAGGCTTCGTGAACACGACGACCGGCAATACGCTGCACGATCTCTTCGTCTTCAACGGCGATTTCCACCACGTTGTCCAGCTCGACGCCGGCCTTCACCAGGGCTTCAGCCTGGGGAATGGTGCGCGGGAAACCGTCGAACAGGAAACCGTTCTTGCAGTCGTCCTGGCTGATGCGTTCCTTGACCAGGTTGATGATCAAGTCATCGGAGACCAGGCCGCCGCTGTCCATCACGCTCTTGGCGATCAGGCCCAGCTCGGTGCCGGCCTTGACGGCCGCGCGCAGCATGTCGCCGGTGGAGATTTGTGGAATGCCGAATTTTTCAGTGATGAACTTTGCCTGAGTACCTTTACCGGCCCCGGGAGCTCCCAGCAGAATGACGCGCATCGATGTGCTCCTCAATTTTTTATAAAGATGACGCTCGGATTCGCCGCATGGGGCCAATCTCGGAAATTTTGGGTCCAGGCCGCACAAACGGCCAAAGGCTGATCAAGATACACAGCAGGCCCAAACCACACAAGCCGCCGAAAGTAGGAGAAACCCGCGCCGCGCTGGCTTTATAGGCAGGTACAACCCTGACAGCAAAACGCCGGTCGCCTTTTTGACGGCGACCGGCGCGATGTATCTGCAAGCTATTGAGAACACGCCATAAATGTCAGCCGGTGTTGCGCAAACCAGCGGCAATACCGGCCACAGACACCAGCAGCGCCTGTTCCAGAGGGCTGTCCTGCGCCGCTTCCTGCTGCCGTGATCGGGCCAGTAATTCGGCCTGCAGCAGGTGCAACGGGTCCAGGTAGGTGTTGCGCAGGCGGATGAACTCCAGGGTATCGGGGCTGTGGGCCAGCAGTTGAGACTGGCCAGTCAGGCCAAGCACCACGCTGCACGCCTGCGACAATAGGTCGCGTAAGTGCGCCCCCAATGGCAGCAGATCGGGCTGCACCAGACGCTCGTCATACAGGCGGGCGATGTCGGCGTCGGCCTTGGCCAGCACCATTTCCAGCATATCGATGCGAGTGCGGAAGAACGGCCACTGCTCGCGCATCTGCCCCAGCAACTCGCCTTCGCCCCGCTCCAGGGCCTTGCTCAACGCCGCTTCCCAGCCGAGCCAGGCGGGCAGCATCAGGCGTGTCTGGGTCCAGCCGAAGATCCACGGGATCGCCCGCAGGCTTTCGATGCCGCCGGCCCGGCGCTTGGCCGGGCGACTGCCCAACGGCAAGCGGCCCAACTCCTGCTCCGGCGTGGACTGGCGGAAATACTCGACAAATTGCGGATTTTCCCGCACCACGGCGCGGTAAGCGCTGACACCGTCGGCGGCCAATTCGTCCATCAAGTGGCGCCAGGCCGGTTCCGGTGGTGGCGGTGGCAACAAGGTCGCCTCCAGCACCGCGGCCAGGTACAGGTTGAGGTTTTGTTCGGCGATGTCCGGCAGGCCGAACTTGAAGCGGATCATCTCGCCTTGTTCAGTGGTGCGGAAACGCCCCGCGACCGAACCCGGTGGCTGCGACAGGATCGCCGCGTGAGCCGGGCCGCCGCCACGGCCAACGGTGCCGCCGCGACCGTGGAACAACAACAGTTCGACTTGTTGTTCGCGGCAGATTTCCACCAACTGTTCCTGGGCCCGGTATTGCGCCCAGGCGGCGGCGGTAGTGCCCGCGTCCTTGGCCGAATCCGAGTAGCCGATCATCACTTCCTGCGGGCCTTGCAGGCGCGCGCGATAGCCCGGCAACAGCAGCAGTTTCTCGATCACCGGGCCTGCGTTGTCCAGGTCAGCCAGGGTCTCGAACAACGGCACCACCCGCATCGGCCGCTGTACGCCGGACTCCTTGAGCAGCAGTTGCACCGCCAATACATCCGACGCGGCGCCGGCCATGGAGATGACGTAGGAACCCAGGGACGCGGCAGGTGCGGCGGCGATTTCCTTGCAGGTGTTCAGCACTTCGGCGGTGTCTGCCGACGGCTTGAAGTAACCCGGCAACAAGGGCCGACGGTTGGCCAGTTCCTTCATCAGGAAACGGATGCGCGCCTCTTCGTCCCAATCCTCGTAACGGCCGAGGCCCAGGTAATCGGTGATTTCGGTCATGGCCGCGCAGTGGCGGGTGGAATCCTGACGTACGTCGAGGCGCACCAGGAACAGGCCAAACGTCACCGCCCGGCGCAGGCAGTCCAGCAGCGGGCCGTCGGCAATCACGCCCATGCCGCAGGTGTGCAGCGACTCGTAGCACAGCTCCAGCGGCTCGAGCAGCTCGCGGTTGTTTTGCAGCACGTCGGCAGACGCCGGCGTGGTGCTGGTCAACGAGGTCTGGGCCCATTGGCGTGTGGCGCGCAGGCGCTCACGCAATTGCTTGAGCAGCGCCCGGTAAGGTTCGACGCTGTCCCCCACCTTGGCCTGCAACGCCGGGCTGGCTTGTTGCATCGACAGCTCGGAGGCCAGGTGGTCGATATCGCGCAAGTACAGGTCAGCGGCCATCCAGCGCGCGAGCAACAACACTTCACGGGTGACCGGCGCAGTGACGTTGGGGTTGCCGTCGCGGTCGCCGCCCATCCAGGAAGCAAAGCGAATCGGCGCGGCCTCCAGGGGCAGACGCAGGCCAGTCGCGGCATGCAAGGCGTGATCGGCCTTGCGCAGATAATTCGGGATGGCGTGCCACAGCGAATGCTCGATCACCGCGAAGCCCCACTTGGCTTCGTCTACGGGCGTGGGCCGGGTGCGGCGGATTTCTTCGGTGTGCCAGGCTTCGGCGATCAGGCGTTGCAGGCGATTGCGGATCTGCTCGCGCTCGGCGGTGGTGAGGTCGCGGTGATCCTGCAGGGCCAATTGTGCGGCGATGGCGTCGTATTTCTGGATCAGGGTGCGACGGGCGACTTCGGTGGGGTGAGCGGTGAGCACCAGTTCGATTTCCAGCCGACCCAACTGGCGCGCCAGGGATTCGCTGCTGTGGCCTTCGCTTTGCAAGCGCGCCAGCAGTTCCGGCAGTACCCGTGACTCAAACGGCGCAGGCGTTGATTCATCGCGGCGGTGGATCAACTGGTACTGCTCGGCGATATTGGCCAGGTTGAGAAACTGGTTGAAGGCCCGCGCCACCGGCAGCAGTTCATCTTCTTTCAGTTGATTGAGGCTGGCGCTCAGCTCTTCGCCGGCCACCTGCTCCGAGGCCGCGCCACGGCGGTCGGCCTTGGCGCCTTTGCGGATCTGCTCGATCTTGTCGAGGAATTCATCGCCGTACTGCTCTCGAATCGTGTTGCCCAACAGCTCACCCAGCAGGTGAACATCCTCACGCAAACGTGCATCGATATCGCTCATCAGCCAATCTCCAGCAGAAAATCCGGGACGCTTTGATCCTCAAGAGTGCCGCCCACGGCGACGTCTTACAAGGAACTTTAAACCTTGTGAGTTGCAGCTAGTCTCAACAGTAAGCCGCAGCGTTATCCGCGCTGGCCGGCTGGTCACTCATCATCGCCCGCCTACCGTGGGCTCCATTGAGGTTGCCATGAAAATCCGAGAACTGGCCCAGCATTGGGAAGAAAACGCCAAGGGTCGTCTGACCAAAACCGAATACGCCATCCATCTGGACGTGGAAGCCGCTGCCAGACTGGCGGCGATTTCCGAGATGTACCCCAAACGCCATACCGAAGAACTGCTCGGCGAGTTGATCGGCGCAGCCCTCGAAGAGCTGGAAGCGAGCTTCCCCTACATCAAGGGCAAGCAGGTGATTGCCACCGATGAGGAAGGCGATCCGCTGTACGAAGACGTCGGCCCAACACCACGGTTTCTCACGCTGTCACGGCGTTATCTGCACGACTTGTCAGCTCAGTCCGACAAGCAGAAACACTAGTAAACCTCCGTTTCAAAACCCTTAACCCCCCGTATTCAGGGCCTCCCATAGGCCCTGGATACCGCTGCGCCGTGCAAAAGTTCCAACTTTTAAACGCTGACCAATCAGTCAAATATTTTTTTAGGCAAATCGCCATCTTCGCTGAACTATTCAAAAAAGCCTCCGGTCACAGCCAGTAAGCCATCACTTGGAACAGCCGTTTGAATAGGCGTCCTGAGCTAACCACCGGCCCCCGCAGACACTGCAAGCCGGAGATGGATTTGATGTTTTTCAGGAGTTACCTAATGGAGTTGAAGACGATGAAGACCAGCACTGCCAAAACCTCGTTTAACCACCTGCGCGGGCTTAAATTGGCCGCGCTGGCAATCGGCACCAGCTTCGTACTGGCTGGCTGCGCCGGCAACCCGCCGAGCGAGCAGTACGCTGTCACCCAATCTGCGGTGAACAGCGCTGTCAGCGCCGGCGGTACCGAGTTCGCAGCCGTGGAGATGAAGTCTGCCCAGGACAAACTGAAGCAAGCTGAAATCGCCATGCACGACAAGAACTATGACGAGGCCCGTCGCCTGGCCGAGCAATCCGAGTGGGACGCTCGCGTAGCAGAGCGTAAAGCCCAGGCTGCCAAGGCCCAACAGGCTTTGAAGGATTCCCAGAAAGCTGTTCAGGAGCTGCGTCAGGAAGGCATGCGCCCGGCTGTTATCAAGCCGCAGCAATAAGCCGCTACCCCTGATTGCATTGCACCCGAAACCGAATTGAAAGGACGACACGATTATGCGTAAACAATTGATGATCCCTGCCCTGCTGGCAATGAGCGTTGCTCTGGCGGCTTGCTCCACCCCGCCGAACCAGAACCTGGAAAACGCTCGGACCAACTTCTCGGCCCTGCAAGCCAACCCGCAAGCTACCAAAGTAGCGGCGCTGGAAACCAAAGACGCCAGCGACTGGCTGGACAAGGCTGACAAGGCCTACCGCGACAAGGAAGACCAGAAGAAGGTCGACCAACTGGCCTACCTGACCAACCAGCGCGTTGAAGTGGCCAAAGACACCATCGTCCTGCGTGAGTCCGAAGCCAAGCTGAAAAACGCTGGCGACGAACGTGCCCGCGCCCTGCTGGATGCCCGTGACGCGCAGATCAAGCAACTGCAAGACAGCTTGAACGCCAAGCAAACCGATCGCGGCACACTGGTGACGTTTGGTGACGTGCTGTTCGCCACCAACAAGTCGGACCTGAAGTCCAGCGGCCTGGTGAATATCACCAAACTGGCGCAGTTCCTGCGCGATAACCCGGACCGTAAAGTGATTGTCGAAGGCTACACCGACAGCACCGGTTCCGACTCGTACAACCAGAGCCTGTCCGAGCGCCGCGCCGCTTCTGTACAGCGCGCACTGGCTAACCAAGGTGTGGATATCTCGCGCATCGTGACCCAAGGCTATGGCAAGGAATACCCGGTTGCCGACAACAGCAGCGTTTCGGGCCGCGCCATGAACCGTCGCGTTGAAGTGACCATCTCCAACGACAACCAGCCGGTCAAGCCACGTTCTTCGATGGCCAACTGATCGATTGATGCTGGAAAAAAAACCCACGTTACTGTGGGTTTTTTTTCGGGTCGTCGAACCGGACAGGTCGGTTGGTATCCTCGGCGGGGAGTTCTATCTTCCCGCCATAGTCATGTTCCGACAGCTTGTCGAGCAAGTGCTTGAGCTTATGATCCTCGGCGTCGAGCATTTCCAGCTTCTCGTGCCCCCTGAGCATGTCCACCATGTTGCTTATTGCAGCAATAGTTATCGCCACCTTCTCGTCCCAATTTGTGCAAGTACATCGCTTTCTGTGGTTTCTTAGGCAATACGGTTCCAGAGAGTCCTATCATGAACCCGCCCGTAACAGCGCGCTGCCCACGCCGTCACCGACCGACCGGTTGTAGCAGCATGAAGAATCCCGCCAATTGGCGGGATTCTTTTATGGGCAGACCTAAGGATCACGAGGTCTTAGCGCGTTTCAAAAACATTGGGATCAGAAGGTTGCTTGCGCCGGGTTGTTTTGCGACACGGCGTTTATCTTGTTACCACCGCCTTGGTCACCGCCCTGCTGTTGAGCACCCTGCCCCTTGAGGTTTGACAGCTCTTCCATCAGTTTCTTGATCAGTTCCTCAATGTTTTCGCCGCCCCCTGCCCCCTGCGCGCCACCGCCCCCGCCCGCTTTGGAAGCTTGGTTCTTCAGTTGCTGAATCTGTTGCTCCAATTGCTGAATGCGCAAATTATCGCCTCCTGCACCCGCAGCATTGGAAGAAGATGTGTTGCTCGAGATGGGACTTGTCATATGGCTGACTCCAAAATAAGTAGTAGATATAACTGAACAGCGCCACTGGCCTGTGCAGAATCTGTGGTAAACCACTTAAAACGGTTCCAGATCTTTCCCACTTCATTCGTACTACTGTTCCAATTGTGGCGTTTCCTGGCCCATGCAACGCACCGCCTGTTTCTTGCTGTTGACCAGTACGCCGGTCAGGCCTTTCTGTTCGGTATCAAATAACACCAGCACGCCATCGACGCACTGCGCTACTTGGGCAGCGGGGGTCAGGGAGATTTTGTAGTCCTCGCCCGGCACGGTCTTGAGCATGGTGAAGTCGCTGAGCAGCAACGCGTCCTCGGGCTTGGCGAAGTGCAAATAGCCGTAGTACCACAGGCAGCCGACGGTACCGATAATGGTGCCGATGCCGGTGAGGATCAGGGGGATCATGTTGCGTTCTTCGCTCATTGCGGGTTCTCTGCGTTGGAATTCGGGGCCGCCGGGTAATTGGGGATTTCCCCCAGGCGGCGCAGCCCATTGAAGTGCTGTGGGTCGTCGAGGTAGCGCAGCATCACGGTTTGCCAGGTCTTGTCGGCAAAGGTCTGCACGTGCCCACCCCGGGTCAGTTGCAGCACCCTCGGTGGCGGCGCAGCTTGATACAAGCGGATGCCGTTGGACAGCGGCACGATCGGATCGTCGAGGCTGTGAAACAACAACTTCGGCACCCCGGTCAGCCGGGGCATGGCGTTGATCGCACTGTCGGCGTCCGGCACCAGCCACGACAACGGCACCTGAAACGGCCATGTTAGCCAGGAGGTGCTGAGGGCGAATTGTCCTACGTCACGATAACTGGCCGGCACACCGTCCAGCACCAGTGCCTTGAGTTGTGGCTGACGTTCGGGATGCTCTGCCAGATAGTGCACCACCAGCGCACCGCCCAGGCTTTGGCCCAGCACGATCAACGGCTGGCCCTGGGTTTCGGGGGCGTTGTCGATCCACTTGAAGGCGGCGTCGATGTCCTGGTAAACCGCCGGCAGCGAAGCTTCACCTTCGGACAGGCCGTAACCGCGATAGTCCAGCAGCAGCACTTGATAGCCCTGTTCCGGCAGCCACCAACTGCCACCGAGGTGCCAGGCGAGGTTGCCGCCATTGCCGTGCAGGTGCAGCACCGTGCCTTTGAGCGGCACACCGGCCTTGGCCGGCAGCCACCAGGCGTGCAGCTTGAGGCCATCGGCGGTGGTCAATGTGACGTCACGGTATTGCAGGTGGGCCTTTTCCGGGGTGAACGGCATGCCGCGCTCCGGGTAAAACAGCAGGGAGCTGCAGCCGTTCAGGGTCAGTAGCAGGCAAAGAATGCCGAGGATTCTCATCCGTTGAAGCCTCGTGAATGGGTTGGAATAGCGTCCCATGGCTAATGGAGATCAACTGTGGGAGCTGGCTTGCCTGCGATAACGGGGTTGGATTCACCATCGCCATCGCAGGCAAGCCAGCTCCCACATTTTGACCCGGTTCCTTCAGGGAAATCCCTTAAAGGATATTGGAGTAATCCGCCTCGATCCGGTCCAGGCTCAAATGGTTGAGGAAGTTGGAGAAACACATCCACGCCGCCAACGCATTCATGTCGCGGAACTGATCCGGCAGGTATTTGGGAGGTACCACCAGGCCTTCGTCCACCAGTTGGCGCAGGGTGCGCATGTCTTCCAGGGTGGTCTTGCCGCAGAACAGCAGCGGCACTTGCTCCAGCTTGCCTTTGCGTACGGCCAGCTGAATGTAGTTGTAAACCATGATAAAGCCCTTGAGGTAGGACAAATCCTTGGTAAACGGCAGACCCGTAGGCGTCGACCCACGGAAAACCCGGCTGGCGTTGCCGTAGCTTTCCGCCATCTCAAAGCCCTGCTCACGGAAGAACTCGAACACCTGCAAGAAATCGGCACCCTGCTCCACCATATGAATGGCGCGGGTGCGGTTGGTCAGCTTGCGCAGGCGGCTGGGGTAGGAGGCGAAGGTGATGATTTCCATCAGGATCGCCAGGCCTTCCTGGGTCACCGTCGACGAGGGCGGCCCCTTGGACAGGAAGGTGCAGATCGGCTGGTTCTGGCCATTGAGGGTGGTGCCCACGTGCACCAGGCCTTCATGGACCTCCAGGGCACGCACGTCGCGGTCGTTGAACATCGCGTCGGCGCGGATCTTGATGTAGTCGGCGCCTGCCGCTGCGTCCGCCACGATGCCGTCGGACTCGAACACCCGAATGGTTTCCTCGGCCTCGCCGAACACCTTGTTCAGGCGGCTTTGCAGCAGGTTGACGGCGTCCTTGGCGGTCAGGGTCTTGGCTTCGTCCTTGAGGTCGCCACGGCCATCAATATTGTTCAGGTAGTCCGACATCATCAGACCCAAATCGGCCAGGGTCGGGTCACCGGCGTGGAACGCATCGGAGGCGGCGCCGTAGAGCTCCTGGGAGATCAAGCCGAAATCCTCGGTGCCGCGGGCTTCGAGCATGCGCACCACCATGCGGTATTCCTTGCACATGCGCCGCATGATCTGCCCGACCGGGTTGAACTGGCCCAGTTGGCGGGTGATGTCACGCTCGATGTTCTGGAACTCCAGCTTCACTGCGCTGGAATCGAACGACAGCGGTCGATTCAGGTAGTAATCGCGGTCCACCGCCGGCATTTCCTTGCCCTTGGCCTTGAGGAATCCCTGGCGAATATTCTCGTCCCATTTCACGGCGTCGAGGACGCGAATCGGTGTTTGCGCCAGCACAATGCGATCGGACAAGGTGCGTATCGTCTGCTGGTAATCGTCCACCCGGTACTTCCTCTTTAAACGTTATTTGCTCGCACGCTGGTAGCGCACGGCTTCGACGAACACGTCGGCATTGGCCGGGTCATCCAGGTAGGCAAACACCTGGGCCATGGAGCTGTTGATCAATACGCCGTCGCCTTCGACGGTTTCGACAGTGCTGCCACTAAGGACTTTCTGGCCGACAGCCTGCTGGATCTGGTCCAGGTCGAGGTTGTAGACCACCAATTCGTGTTCATCGTTGAGCTCGAAGCCTGCCAGGATGAAATGCCCGCCAAACTTCGCCGGCAGCGGCGCCGACCAATACCAGCGGCTGCCATGGCGGGAAACCGTGAACGGGTATTCATCACGTTGGCCCGGCTTGGCTTTAGGGTAGCTCACGGCTTTGTAGCGATGTTCGCCCACACGGCTGATTTGCAGGTTGAGCGGCTCGCCCCAGGCATTTTTGCTGGCCCATCGGCCTAGCAGACCATCAGGCGCCGCCTCGCTGGCCGGCAACGGGTCCTTGAAGGTCACCAGGCAACCACTGAGCAACAGGAACGACAAGGCGATCACAACGACACGCCAGGCTTTCATTGGACACTCCCCAGTGTCAGACCGAAGCCAACACCAAATGCATGTAACGCTTGAGGATCTCAAGCATTTCGTCGCTGGTCAGAGGCTCTGCACCGCCCAGCAGGCCCTGATATTCCATCCGACCGATAATCGCCGTCAACACTTTGGCATCCTGTTGCGGTTCCCGCGAACCCAATACCTGGAAAAACTGGCAAGTGCCCTGCAACAGGATTTGCTGGTGGGAGCGTACCAACTCGGCCAGGCGCGGGTTCAGCAGCGCTTCCTGGCGAAACGCCTGCTCGGCCATAAGATGCTCGCGGCGGTTGAGCAATTGGCGCTGCACGTAATCGGCGGTCAGGCGTGCGATGTCATCGGCCAGTTGCGAGCGGGACTGCGGGCTGCCGTCGCCATAAGCGACCATCTCCCGCAGCAGCCCTTCGTTACGCACCCACAACTTGCCCATGAACGCCGCACTGCGCTCCACGTATTGGGCGAAGGTGTCGGTGAGCAGGTCGTCGATGTCCTTGAAGTAATAGGTGGTGGCCGACAATGGCACCCCGGCCTCTGCCGCCACCGCCCGATGACGCACGGCGCGCACGCCTTCCCGCACCACGATGCGCATCGCCGCATCGAGAATGTCCTGCCGGCGTTGCTCACTGCCCCGGCGACTGGCCTTGCGGCCCTGGTACTGAACACTTTCAGCCACGGCAGCGGCGATGCCGGCAGCACCCTTTTGAGCCATTACGCGGTTCACGATGGATCTTCCTTTCAGGGTGACGCGGAGCGTCACGGGCTGCGTTCCCACGCAGAGCGCGGGGACGATCATCTGGCGCTGTTAGCTTGACGCTTAAATACGCCACATAAAAAAGCCGCCTTATAAAAGGCGGCTCAGGATTTCGCTACGGTTACGCTTGTGGCCGCATGTGCGGGAACAAGATCACGTCACGGATCGACGGCGAGTTGGTCAGCAGCATCACCAACCGGTCGATGCCGATCCCTTCACCGGCGGTAGGCGGCATGCCGTATTCCAGGGCACGAACGAAGTCGGCGTCGTAGTGCATCGCCTCGTCGTCACCGGCGTCCTTGTCGGCCACCTGGGCCATGAAGCGCTCGGCCTGGTCTTCCGCGTCGTTCAGCTCGGAGTAGGCGTTGGCGATTTCACGGCCACCGATGAACAGCTCGAAACGGTCGGTGACGTTCGGGTTGTCATCGTTGCGACGGGCCAGCGGCGACACTTCGAACGGGTACTGGGTAATGAAGTGCGGCTGTTCCAGCTTGTGCTCAACCAGCTCTTCGAAAATCATCACCTGCAGTTTGCCCAGGCCTTCGAAGCCCAGCACCTTGGCGCCGGCTTTCTTGGCGATGGCGCGGGCCTTGTCGATGTCGGTCAGGTCGTCGGCGGTCAGCTCAGGGTTGTACTTGAGGATCGAATCGAACACCGACAGGCGCACGAACGGCTCGCCGAAGTGGAACACCTTGTCGCCGTAAGGCACGTCGGTGGAACCCAGGACCAACTGCGCCAGTTCGCGGAACAGTTCTTCGGTCAGGTCCATGTTGTCTTCGTAGTCGGCGTAGGCCTGGTAGAACTCCAACATGGTGAATTCAGGGTTGTGACGAGTCGAAACGCCTTCGTTACGGAAGTTGCGGTTGATCTCGAACACTTTCTCGAAGCCGCCAACCACCAGGCGCTTGAGGTACAACTCCGGCGCGATACGCAGGAACATTTCCAGGTCCAGCGCATTGTGGTGGGTTTCGAAAGGCTTGGCTGCGGCACCACCGGGGATGGTTTGCAGCATCGGCGTTTCCACTTCCAGGAAGTCACGCTTCATCAGGAAGCTGCGGATGTGGGCGATCACTTGCGAGCGCACGCGGAACGTCTGGCGCACGTCTTCGTTGACGATCAGGTCAACGTAGCGCTGGCGGTAACGCTGCTCGGTGTCGGTCAGGCCGTGGTGCTTGTCCGGCAGCGGGCGCAGCGACTTGGTCAACAGGCGCACGCTGGTCATTTCAACGTACAGGTCGCCCTTGCCGGAACGGGCCAGGGTGCCTTCGGCGGCAATGATGTCGCCCATGTCCCAGGTTTTCACCGAGGCCAGGGTTTCTTCAGACAGGGTTTTACGGTTGACGTAGACCTGAATCCGACCGGTCATGTCCTGGATCACCATGAACGAGCCACGGTTGAGCATGATACGACCTGCCACCTTGACCGGGATCGCAGCCTCTGCCAGCTCTTCCTTGGTCTTGTCCGCGTACTGTTTCTGCAAGGCATCGCAGTAGTTTTCGCGGCGGAAGTCGTTGGGGAAGGCATTGCCCTTGGCGCGCTCGGCAGCAAGCTTTTCCTTGCGCAGGGCGATCAGGGAGTTTTCTTCCTGTTGCAGGGCTTGCGGGTCGAGTTGTTGGTCGCTCATGTCTTTTGAAATTCCATCACAGGTTCGTTGCCCCCGGCCTGCGGCCGGGGATCGCCGGCAAGCCGGCTCCTACAGAGTCTTTACAGGCCAGATTTCAGGCTGGCTTCCAGGTATTCGTCGATATCGCCGTCGAGCACCTTGTCGCAGTCGCTGCGTTCGATGTTGGTCCGCAGATCCTTGATCCGCGACGCATCAAGCACATACGAACGGATCTGGTGACCCCAGCCGATATCCGACTTGGTGTCTTCCAGCGCCTGGGACGCGGCGTTACGTTTCTGCATTTCCTGCTCGTACAACTTGGCCCGCAGCATTTTCATGGCGGTGTCCTTGTTCGCGTGCTGGGAACGTTCGTTCTGGCAGCTGACCACGGTGTTGGTCGGTACGTGGGTAATACGTACGGCCGAGTCGGTGGTGTTTACGTGCTGGCCACCGGCACCGGAGGAACGGTAGGTGTCGATGCGCAGGTCTGCCGGGTTGATCTCGATTTCCACCTTGTCGTCGATCTCTGGCGAGACGAAAACGGCGGAGAACGAGGTATGGCGACGGTTGCCGGAGTCGAACGGGCTCTTGCGCACCAGGCGGTGAACACCGATCTCGGTCCGCAGCCAGCCAAAGGCGTATTCGCCCTTGATGTGCACGGTCGCGCCTTTGATACCGGCCACTTCACCGGCCGACAGCTCCATGATGGTGGCGTCGAAACCGCGTTTGTCAGCCCAGCGCAGGTACATGCGCAACAGGATGTTGGCCCAGTCCTGGGCTTCGGTGCCGCCGGAACCGGCCTGGATGTCCAGGTAGGCGTTGTTCGGGTCCATTTCATGGCTGAACATGCGGCGGAATTCGAGCTTGGCGAGGTTTTCCTCGAGACGGGCCAGCTCGGCGACGACATCGCCCGCTGCGCCTTCGTCGTTTTCTTCGACGGCCATGTCCAGCAGGTCGCGGCAATCGGCCAGGCCGGTGTTCAATTCGTCGAGGGTTTCAACGATCTGTGCCAGCGCAGCGCGCTCGCGGCCCAGTTCCTGGGCGTATTCAGGTTTGTTCCAGACAGCCGGATCTTCAAGCTCGCGATTGACTTCAGTCAGACGCTCATGCTTTTGATCGTAGTCAAAGATACCCCCGAATAGTTTCGGAGCGCTCGGACAGGTCCTTGATGGTGTTAAGGATCGGGTTGATTTCCATGGCGGGCAGCACTCGTTGGCGAACTTTTGAAAGCCGACGAGTATAACGACAAACGGCTGGTAACGGCAGTCCGCTTGGCCGAAAAGGCGGGGTTGCATCATCAAATGCGAGTTCAAGAGACCCCTGTGGCGAGGGAGCTTGCTCCCGCTGGGCTGCGCAGCAGCCCCTTGCAATGTCACTGCGGTGTGTCAGGCGGTACTTGGTGATGGTCTGGGGCTGCTTCGCAGCCCAGCGGGAGCAAGCGCCCTCGCCACAGCAAGCGCTGTCCCGACAACCAGCGTTTTGCCGTGGTTATTCGATCCCCACCTGATTGCGCCCATTGTGCTTGGCCAGGTACAAGCCCTTGTCCGCCAACGAGATCAATTGCCGGCAATCGGTGCCCTGCACCGGGGTCATGGTCGCCAAACCGATACTGATGGTCAGGCTCGCCCCTTCTGCCGGGGCAATGTGCGGGATTTTCAGGCCCGCCACCGCCTGGCGCAGTTTCTCGGCCACCAGCCGCGCACCGCCCGGAGAGGTGTTCGGCAGCACCAGGGCAAACTCTTCACCGCCGTAACGCGCCGGCAAATCCGAAGGACGGCTACTGGCATCACGAATGGTCGCCGCCACCTTGCGCAAAGCCTCGTCGCCCTCCAGGTGGCCGAAGCTGTCGTTGTAGGTCTTGAAGAAGTCCACGTCGATCATCAGCAGCGACAGCTGGGTCTGGTCACGCATGGCACGGCGCCACTCCAGCTCCAGGTATTCGTCGAAATGCCGGCGATTGGACAGCCCGGTCAGGCCGTCGGAGTTCATCAGCCGTTGCAGCACCAGGTTGGTGTCCAGCAGCTGTTGTTGGCTGACCCGCAGCGCCCGGTAGGCTGCGTCCCGCTGCAACAGGGTCATGTAGGAGCGCGAGTGGTAACGGATGCGCGCCACCAGTTCGATGTTATCCGGCAGCTTGACCAGGTAATCGTTGGCCCCGGCGGCAAAGGCTGCGCTCTTGATCAGCGGGTCTTCCTTGGTGGAGAGCACGATGATCGGGATGTTCTGCGTCGCCGGGTGATTACGGTATTCGCGCACCAGGGTCAGGCCGTCGAGCCCCGGCATCACCAGGTCCTGCAGGATCACCGTCGGTTTGATACGGATCGCCTGGGCAATGGCCTGGTGCGGGTCGGCGCAGAAATGGAAGTCGATGTTGTCTTCATGGGCCAGGCCCCGGCGTACGGCTTCGCCGATCATGGCCTGGTCGTCGACGAGCAACACCATGGCGGCGTTTTCGTCGGTCTTGAAGTCGTCGAGCTGTAAATCATTCATTTACGGTCACCTGAATTACTACCTGCAGGCCAGGACAGCGTGTGATATCGGTCATTTTGCGAATACTTCCAGCAATCGTGGCGCAATTCTGTCCAATGGGCGAATTTCAACAGCCGCGTCGATCGCCGCTGCCGCTTTGGGCATGCCGTAAACAGCACAGCTTTGCTGGTCCTGCGCGATGGTCAGGTAGCCTTGCTGACGCATCAATTTAAGTCCCTGGGCGCCATCACGGCCCATCCCGGTCAGCAGCACGCCGACGGCATCGCCATTCCAGTGGCTGGCGACGCTCTCGAAAAACACGTCGATGGACGGCCGGTAAATCTCGTTCACAGGCTCGGCGGTGTAGGCCAGCGTGCCGTTCTTCAGCAGACGGATATGATGGTTAGTGCCCGCCAGCAACACGACGCCACTTTGGGGCGGCTCGCCTTCCCGAGCCAGGCGCACCGGCAGGCCAGAGGCGCTGCTCAGCCATTCGGCCATGCCAGCGGCGAACACCTGGTCCACATGCTGCACCAGCACAATGGCCGGCGAAAAGTCCCGGGGCAAGCCCTTGAGCAGGGATTCCAGGGCAGCCGGGCCACCGGCGGACGAACCAATGGCCACCAGGCTCTGGCGTTTGCCCATGGTTCGCTGGGGCGCAGGCTCGGCCCGCACGCGGCTGCCACGCTGGCCGATCAGCCAGCCGATGTTGAGGATCTTGCGCAGCAACGGCGCCGCGGCGTCCTTCGGGTTACCCACCCCCAGCGCGGGGGTGTCGACCACGTCCAGGGCACCATGCCCCATGGCTTCAAACACACGGCTGACGTTGGCCTGCCGGTCGACAGTGACGATAAGAATCGCGCAAGGGCTCTCGGCCATGATCTGCCGGGTGGCTTCCACGCCGTCCATCACCGGCATGATCAGGTCCATCAGAATCAGGTCGGGGGTCAGTTCGGCGCAGCGCTGCACCGCCTCCAGGCCATTGTTGGCGACCCACACCACTTCATGGGCCGGTTCAAGACTCAGCGCCCGGCGCAAGGCTTCCACAGCCATGGGCATGTCATTGACGATCGCAATCCTCATGCCCGGGCTCCTCCAATCAGCTCTACCACCGCGTCCAACAGCGCGTCGTCATGGAAGCTGGCCTTGGCTAGATAATAGTCGGCGCCGGCGTCCAGTCCACGGCGGCGGTCTTCTTCCCGATCTTTGTAGGAAACAACCATCACCGGCAGGGATTGCAGGCGAGTATCACGGCGCAAGAGTGTGACCAATTCAATACCGTCCATGCGAGGCATATCAATGTCAGTGATCAACAGGTCGAAGTCTTCGGAGCGCAGCGCGTTCCAGCCATCCATGCCATCGACCGCCACGGCCACTTCGTAACCGCGATTAAGTAACAATTTGCGTTGCAGCTCGCGCACGGTCAGTGAGTCATCCACCACCAGAATACGCTTGCGCGCCGCTTCCTGGGTTTGCTGGGCTCGTCGGGCGATGCGCTCCAGACGACCGGTATTAAGGAGCTTGTCCACCGAGCGCAGCATGTCTTCAACGTCGACGATCAGCACCACCGAGCCATCATCGAGCAAGGCACCGGCGGAGATGTCCTGGACCTTGCCCAACCGGGCATCCAGGGGCAACACCACCAGCGTGCGCTCGCCGATAAAACGCTCCACGGCAATCCCGTAGACCGCATCGCGCTCGCGGATCACCACGACCTTGAGGGTTTCCTGATTGCCCTGTCCCGGTGGACGCTGCAGCAACTGGCTGGCAGCGACCAGGCCGACATGCCGGCCTTCGTGCCAGAAATGCTGGCGGCCTTCCAATTGCACGATGTCGTCGGGGGCCAGGTCACACATGCGTTCGATGTGGGCCAGCGGGAAGGCGTAGGCCTCTTCGCCGACCTCCACCACCAGGCTGCGCACCACCGACAGGGTCAACGGCACTTCCAGGTGGAAGCGACTGCCCTGCCCCGCCGTCTGCTCCAGCACCACCGCACCGCGCAACTGGCGGACCATATGCTGCACCGCATCCAGGCCGACCCCGCGCCCGGAGACCTCGGTGACTTTGTCCCGCAGGCTGAAGCCCGGCAGAAACAGGAACGTCAGCAGTTCCTCTTCGCTCAGGCGCAAGGCGGTTTCCACTGGCGACAGATTCCGGTCGACGATGGTGCTGCGCAGGCGTTCCAGGTCGACACCGTTGCCGTCGTCGCTCAGTTCCAGCACCAGCAGGCCGGCCTGGTGGGACGCTCGCAGGCGGATCAAGCCTTCGGCAGGTTTGCCGGCCAACAAGCGTTGCTCGGGCATTTCGATGCCGTGGTCGACGGCATTGCGTAATAAGTGAGTCAGCGGCGCTTCAAGCTTTTCCAGTACGTCGCGGTCGACCTGGGTCTTCTCGCCTTCGATTTCCAGGCGTACCTGTTTACCGAGGCTGCGGCCGAGGTCCCGGACCATGCGCACCTGCCCGGCCAGTACGTCGGCAAACGGCCGCATGCGGCACGCCAGCGCAGTGTCGTACAAGACTTGGGCGCGCTGCCCGGCCTGCCAGCCGAACTCATCGATTTCGGCGGTTTTTTCCGCGAGCAACGCCTGGGCTTCGCTCAACAGGCGGCGCGTGTCAGCCAGGGCTTCCTGGGCTTCCAGGCTCAGCTCAACGGTCTTGAGATGGCCGTCGAGGTTTTCCAGGGCGCGGGCACTGTTGCTCTGGATGCGCTTGAGGCGTTGCAAACTGGCCAGATATGGCTTGAGCCGCTGGGTTTCCACCAGGGATTTGCTGGACAGGTCTAACAGGCTGTTCAAGCGTTCGGCGGTAACCCGCAATACCCGCTCGCCGCCTTCGGTCATGGGCTTGCTCTGGCGTGGCTGCTCGGCACTGACGGGCGCCGCGGGTTCGGGCTCCGGCGGCAGGGTCAGCAGCGCTTCCATCGACAGTTCAGGTTCTGGCACGGGTGTGGGTGGTGGCGCAGCGGGCGGTGATACTTTTTGCGACGGGTCGAGCAACCGCTCCATCAGCGCCACGTAGGACTCGATGTCCGCCGGGCCAACGGTATTGCCCGGCGTGGCGATGCGCATCAGCAAATCCGTGCCTTGCAGCAACGCATCGATATGTTCGGGCAGCAGGTACAGCCGGCTTTCCTGGGCGCTGACCAGGCAATCTTCCATCACGTGGGCGACGCTGACACCCGCGTCCACCCCGACAATCCGCGCCGCGCCCTTCAGGGAATGGGCGGCGCGCATGCAGGCTTCGAGCTGGTCGGCCTGGGTCGGGTTGCGCTCCAGGGCCAGCAAGCCGGCGCTGAGCACCTGGGTCTGGGCGTCGGCTTCCAGGCTGAACAGTTCCAGCAGCGAGGCATCGCGCATCTGGTCGGGGGTCATGTGAGGCTCCGGGTCACGGCAGACAACAATTGCGCCTCGTCCAGCCAGCGCAGGCTGCGGCCTTTCCACTGCAACACGCCTTGGGTATAGCGGGCGCTGGCCTGGGTGCCCGAGGCAGACGCCGCGTTCAAGGTGCGCTCATCAATGGCATGGATGCCGTCCACTTCGTCCACCGGCACCACCACCGGGCCGTCCTGCGCCGCGATGATCAGCATGCGCGGCATGATTCGCCCGCCACTGGGCCCGCTGCTGGTGTCGTCCAGCCCCAGCAACTCCACCAGGGACAGGCACGCCACCAGCGCGCCACGCACATTGGCCACGCCCAACAAGGCGCGGGAACGCTGATGGGGCAAGGAATGGATCGGTTGCAGCGGCGCCACTTCCACCAGGCAGCGGGTGGCGATGCCCAGCCATTCTTCACCGAGGCGGAACATCAATAGCGAACGGGTGACCACATCACGTTCGACTTCCGGCGCCGCTACGTGACGATGATCGTCCTGCTGCAAGGCGTAGCGGTCGAGCAGGCGCGTGGCGGCGGCGGAATACACCGAGCAGTTGCGGCAGTGAATGTGCTCGGCCAGCAACGGGCAAGACTTGTCGCCGTGGATGCCGATGCGGTTCCAGCAGTCGTCGATGGCTTGGGTGTCGGCCAGGGCCAGGTTCAGCGCGGTATCCAGGGTCATTGTTTACGCTCACTGCGGGCGGCACGGGCCTGCAAACGGCGGGCGCCGGCGACATCGCCCTGGGACTCAAGCAACGCGGCCAAGTGCATCAAGGCCTGCGAGTGCTGGGGTTCCAGGTACAAGGCTTTTCGGTAATACCCCTGGGCTTCCAGGGCACTGCCGGCCACATCGCTGAGCAGGCCCAGCCAATAAAACACCTGGGCCGCCGGCGGATGGCTCTGCAAATAACGCTCGCAGGCGGCACGGGCCTCCAGGCTTTTGCCTTCATTGGCCAGGGTCGCAATCTGGCTGAGCAGATCGGCCGCGTCCGACTGTGGGGGCGCCGGCTTGATCGGCACCACCTGGGCACTGAGGGTGCTGAACGGCCGGGGCCTGGTCGGGATAGGCGCGGCACTGCGCTGAGGGATCGGCGCGGGCAGCGGCACAAATACCGGCTCAGGCGCCGGTTCAGCGTGGCGACTGAAGGCAAACGACTGCGGCACACCAATCGAGCGCATGCCCAGGCGCCCCAGCAGGCTGCCCTCGGCAGGCCCGATAAACAGCACGCCGTCGACGTGGGTCAGGCCCTTGAGCACTTCAAACACCTGCTTCTGGGTTGGCTGGTCGAAGTAGATCAGCAGGTTGCGGCAGAACACGAAATCGTAGGTGGGCTCATTGGCCAGCAGCGTGGGGTCCAGCAGGTTGCCCACTTGCAGGCGCACTTGCTCGCGTACCCGGTCGGCAATTCGGTAGCCGTCGGTTTGCTCGGTAAAGTGGCGATCGCGGAACTCGATGTCCTGGCCGCGAAACGAATTCTTGCCGTACACCCCGCGACGGGCACGCTCCACCGACAGCGGGCTGACGTCCATGCCCTGCACCTTGAACTGATGCGGCGCCAGACCGACGTCAAGCAAGGCCATGGCAATCGAATAGGGTTCTTCGCCGGTGGAACACGGCAGGCTGAGGATCCGCAGGGCCCGCATGTGCTTGATTTCGGCCAGGCGTGCGACCGCCAGCCGACCCAGGGTGGCGAAGGACTCGGGGTAACGGAAAAACCAGGTCTCGGGGACGATCACCGCTTCGATCAGCGCTTGCTGTTCGTCGGTGGAGGCCAGCAACTGTTTCCAGTATTGGTCTGCGGTCTGTGCATTCAGTGACAGGCTGCGTTGGCGTACGGCACGCTCGATGATCGCTTCGCCCACCGAGGCAACATCGAGGCCGATGCGTTCTTTCAGGAAGTCGAAGAAGCGTTGATCACTGCTCATCAATCCTCCTCGCCGGCGGCAAACAGCAGCGCCTGCACATCAGCCGTCAGCAGGTCGGCCACGCCAATCCACTGCATCAATCCCTGCTCGTCTTCGCGTACCGGGCCCAGGTAACGTGCCTGGCGGTTGTCCAGGCCGTAGGGCTGGAACTCCGCGGGATCACAACGCAGGGTATCGGTGGCCTGTTCGAGGATCAGCCCCAGCCAGCGCGCCGGAATGACTGCATCCGGCTGATAATTGACCAGCACCAGACGCGTACTGGTGCGGGCCTGGGCCGGTGTACCGAAGGTCAGGGCACTGAGGTCGATCACCGGCACCATCGCCCCGCGGTGGGCAAAGATCCCGGCGACCCACACAGGCGCATGGGCAATGGGCTTGAGCGGCAGGCGCGGCAGCACCTCGGCCACTTCCGTGGCCTTGAGGGCATAGCGTTCATTGCCGATGTGAAACACCAGGAACAGTGCTTTTTTCACTGCCGCAACGGCACCGCGTTTAGCCGCGAGGTCGCTCATCAGACTTTGAAACGCGACACGCCGCTGCGCAGGCCGACCGCGACCTGGCTCAACTCGTCGATGGCAAAGCTGGCCTGGCGCAAAGACTCCACGGTCTGGCTGCTGGCATCCCCCAACTGCACCAGCGCATGGTTGATCTGCTCGGCGCCGGTGGCCTGGGCCTGCATGCCTTCATTGACCATCAACACCCGCGGCGCCAAGGCCTGCACCTGGTGGATGATCTGCGACAGCTGCTCGCCCACTTGCTGCACTTCGAACATGCCACGGCGCACTTCTTCGGAGAACTTGTCCATGCCCATCACCCCGGCCGACACCGCCGACTGGATCTCGCGCACCATCTGCTCGATGTCATAAGTAGCGACGGCGGTCTGGTCGGCCAGGCGCCGCACTTCAGTGGCCACTACGGCAAAACCGCGACCGTATTCACCGGCCTTCTCGGCCTCGATGGCGGCGTTGAGGGACAGCAGGTTGGTCTGGTCGGCGACCTTGACGATGGTGACCACCACCTGGTTGATGTTGCCGGCCTTCTCATTGAGGATCGCCAGCTTGGCATTCACCAGGTCGGCGGCGCCCATCACCGAGTGCATGGTTTCTTCCATGCGCGCCAGGCCTTGCTGGCCGGAACCGGCGGCTACCGAGGCCTGGTCGGCAGCGGTGGAGACCTCGGTCATGGTGCGGACCAAATCCTTGGAAGTGGCCGCGATCTCCCGGGAAGTAGCGCCGATTTCCGTAGTGGTTGCAGCGGTTTCCGTGGCGGTGGCCTGTTGTTGCTTGGAAGTGGCGGCAATCTCGGTGACCGAGGTGGTGACCTGTACCGAGGAGCGCTGGGCCTGGGATACCAGGGCGGTGAGTTCGGTCATCATGTCGTTGAAGCCGGTTTCCACTGCGCCGAATTCGTCTTTGCGTTCGAGGTTCAGGCGTTTGCTCAGGTCGCCGGTGCGCATGATTTCGAGGATGTCGACGATGCGTTTCATCGGCGCCATGATCGCGCGCATCAGCAGCAGGCCACAGAGGCCGGCGGCGAGGATCGCGAGGATCAGTGAGACGCCCATGCTGATTTTTGCAGCGGACACGGCGTCGTCGATGGCATTGGTGGCGCGGTCGGCGACGCTTTTGTTTTCGGTGATGATGTCGTTGAGCTTCATGCGGCCTGCGGTCCAGGTCGGGGTCAGCTCTTCATCGAACACTTTGCGGGCGGCGGCGATGTCATTGCGTTGCAGGTTGTCCGTTACGGTGGCCAATGCCTTGTTATAGGCCTGGTGCAGGGCTTCGAATTTATCGAACTCGGCCTGATCTTCGCTGCCGTTGATGGTTGCCTTGTAATTGGCCATTTGCGTGAGGATGCGGGCTTCGAAGGCCTTGTAGTCGGCCTTGTCGGCATCGGTGAGTGTCTTGTCTTTGCGCAGGCCAATGATGTCGAGGGTGTCGAGGTAGCTGTCGACCCAGGCGCTGCGGATCATCGAACTGAGGTAGACCCCGGGGACTGCGTCGTCGCGGACTGACTCTTCGCCAGCCTCGATCTTCAACAGGCGTGAATACGAGACCACTACCATCAGCAGCATGATCGCGATGATGACCGCAAAGCTTGCCAATATCCGTTGGCGCAAGGTCCAGTTCTTCACAGTAATTCCTCGAGGGCCATTCAAATGGAGGGGAGTATAGCTGAGCGGGTGCCATCATTAATCAATGGGTTGTGGGATCTGGGTCACGCGCGGGGGGGAAAGTTTTCTTTGGGGGGGCATATCCGTTGCTGCGGTAACGGCGGCTTAG
>NZ_JAIWYM010000046.1:0-33974 GCF_020515595.1 Pseudomonas sp. MWU16-30323 | reverse complement strand
GCAGCAACGGATATGTACTCCCCCCAAGGCCAGCTGTTGCCTGACCAACACCTCCCACACACATTGTCGTTTTCACCAATCCCCGCAACCCCCAACACCCCCTGTTTACAGGCCCAAAAAACCGGCATGCCTTGTGCAATGACCCAGTTCCCGGACTTTAGGCCTGACCCATCATGCAAGAACCCGCCCCTTACCCGCGACGATCCAGCCCGTTGCTCCTCATCGGCACCGCCACACTCTGCAGCCTGCTGCTCGGCTGCGGCCAAGGCAGCTCCACCGTCACCCGCAGTGACCAACCCGTAAAGGGCGGCACCCTGGTCTACGCCACCGACCGCGAACCCACCTGCCTCGACCCCCACGTGGCCGGCGACATGCCCCAGGTGTTCGTCGCCCAGCAATACCTCGACTCCCTGGTCTCAATGGACACCGACGGCCGCATCGGCCCCTGGCTCGCCAAGACCTGGGAAGTCTCCCCCGACGGCCTGACCTACACCTTCCACCTGCGCAACGACGTGCACTTCACCGACGGCACCCCGTTCAACGCCGCAGCGGTCAAGGCCAACCTCGACCACATGGCCAACCCCAAGACCCAATCCAGCACCGCAGGCGGCTACATCCGCCAATACCGCAGCACCGACGTGCCCGACGAATACACCGCAGTGGTGCACCTGGCCACGCCTTACGCCGCGTTCCTGGAAGTATTGGCCCAAGGCTTCCTCGGCATCGAGTCCCCCACCGCACTGCTGCGCTCCCGCGACGAGAACTGCGAAAGCCCGGTCGGCAGCGGCCCGTTCAAGGTCGTGCGCTGGGACCGCCAAAGCCAGGTCGAACTGGTGCGCAACCCCGACTACAACTGGGCCCCACCCACCGCCAAACACCAAGGCCCGGCCTGGCTCGACCGGATCGTCTGGAAGTTCATCCAGGAACCTTCCGTGCGCTTCGCCTCGTTGCAGGCTGGCGAGGTCGATGTGATCGAAGCCTTGCCCCCCGAATCCCACGAGGCCGCGCGACGCAATCCGGACCTGACCCTGGTGATCGCCCAGCGCCCCGGCAACCCCACCAACGGCACGCTGAACATCACCCGTGCGCCGTTCGATGACCTGCGGGTGCGCGAAGCCTTCGTGCGCAGTTCCGACATCGAGGGTGCGTTGAAGAGCGTGTACTTCAACGAATTCCCCCGCGCCGGTGGGCCATTGAGCCCGGCCACGCGCTTCTACAGCCCGGAGTTCCAGCACGCCCAGGATTACGACCCGGCCCGGGCTGCGCAGTTACTCGACCAGTCCGGCTGGACCCAGCGCGACAGCGAGGGCTACCGCACCAAGGACGGCAAGCGCCTGCAAGTCCATGTGGTGATGGGCAACCGCACGCCACCGTCGGAATACACCTTGTGGGAACAGGTGCAGGCCACCACCCGGCAGGTCGGCTTCGAGCTGATCGTCGACCAGATGAGTGACGTGCAGGCCACCAAACGCCAGGCCGACTGGGACTACGACATTCGCCTCGGCTACTGGAACACCAACACCGCCGACGTGCTGCGGATCATCTTTGGCAGCGAGTTCATCCGTCCGGCGGGCGTCGGGGGCTACCACCAGAACACCGCAGGCTTCAGTGATCCGGCCTTCGACACGCTGATCCAGCAGGCCCTCACCACCCAGGACAGCGAGCAGCGCCGGGCCTTGTATTACCAGGCGCAGAAAATCGCTTCCAGCCAGTACCTGCAACTGACCACCTATCCGCAAAGCACGCGGCTGGGTATCTACAAGACCACCCAGGGCGTGCGGCTGGAGCCGTCGCTGGCGGTGACGTATCTCTATGACGCATGGGTGAACAAATGAGCCGTCCATCACTTGCCAACCCACGCCACGAGCGCCTGGCCCGGCTCGGCAAACGTGCGCTGTGGCGCCTTGCCGGCGGCGTGCTGGTGCTCTGGGCAGTGGCCACGCTGACCTTCTTTGCCTTGCGCCTGATGCCCGGTGATCCGGTGCTGGCGATCCTCGGCGGCCCGAGTGGCAACCCCACCGCTGAGACCATCGCTGAAGCCACCCGCGAATACGGTCTCGACAAGCCTCTGGCGGTGCAATACGCGCTGTACCTCGGGCGGCTGGTGCAGGGTGACCTGGGGGTTTCCTATTCCCAGCACCTGCCGGTGACCCGGGTCCTCGCCGAGCAATCCTGGCCGACCCTGGAACTGACCCTGACGTCCCTCGCACTGGCCTGGGTCTTGGTGCTGGCGCTGACGGTGCTCACGGCGGGGCGCCGACGCTGGGTGGCCAGCCTGGCCTCGTTGGCCGAAACCCTGGCCGCCGCGTTGCCGCATTTCTGGCTGGGGATTCTGTTGCTGGCGGTGTTTGCGTTCGGCCTGCGGCTGTTCCCGCCGGCGGGCAGCGATGGCTGGCGCACCCTGGTGTTGCCGTCGTTCGCCCTGGCGATTCCGCTGGCCGGGTTTATCGCTCAGGTCACCCGCGAATCCCTGGACCTGACCCTCGACCAACCCTTCATCCTGACCGCCCGCACCCGTGGCCTGAGTGATTTCAACGTGCGCTTCAAGCACGCGCTGCGCCATGCCGTATTGCCGGGGATTTCGCTGTCGGGCTGGGCCATCGGTGCGCTGATCAGCGGCGCGGTGGTGATCGAAGTGATCTTTTCCCGCAAGGGCCTCGGCCGCCAGCTGTACCAGGCGGTGCAGGCACAGGACCTGCCGCTGACCATCGGCATCAGCCTGGTGGTCGCCGCCGGTTACGTGCTCGCCAATATTCTGGTCGACCTGCTGTACCTGTGGGTCGACCCTCGCCAACAGGAGCTTCCAGCATGAGCGGCCTGACCCTGGAAACACCGCTGTCCGCGCTGCGGATTCAGCGCACCACTCGCACCCTGCGCCTCGGCCCGCTGTTGGCGATTACCTTTTTGCTGCTGGTGATTGTCGCGGCGCTGGTGCCACAGTTGTTCGCCTACAGCGACCCGCTGGCCATCGTACCCCGCGACGCATTTCATTCGCCGAGCCTGGCCCACTGGTTCGGCACCGATCAGTCGGGGCGGGATATTTTTTCGCGGGTGATTTATGGCACTCGCCAGTCGTTGTTTATCGGCCTGGCAGCCACGGCGATTGCCATGAGCATCGCCATCGTTCTGGGTCTGCTGGGGGGCCTTGGTGGCGCGCGGGTGGACCGCGGCGTGGGTTGGTTGCTGGAAGTGCTGTTTGCGTTTCCGAGCCTGATTCTGGCGCTGTTGTTCGTGGCGATTTTCGGCAGCGGCATCGGCCCGCTGATCGTCGCCACCGGGCTTGGCAGTGCGCCGGGTTATGCACGGATGGTCCGTGGCCAGGTGCTGGCGGTGCGTAACGCGGGCTACATCGAAGCCGCTCGGGCCCTCGGGCATCCGCCGCTGCGCATCATCCTGCGCCAGTTGCTGCCGAACGCCATGCGCCCGCTGATCGTGACCCTGACCATGGGCGTGGGCCAGGCGATTGTCTGGGCCTCTGCCCTGAGCTTTCTCGGCCTGGGCGCCCGCCCGCCGGCGCCGGAGTGGGGGACCATGTTGTCCATGGGCCGCGACTTTATCGCCAACGCCTGGTGGCTGACGTTCTTCCCCGGCCTGTTCATCGTCCTCACCACCCTGTCGACCACGGTCACTGGCCGTTACCTGCAACAACGCCTGGAGGGCCGTCTTTCATGAGCGACCAGAAACGCTTGATCGTTGAAGGCCTGTCCATCGAGTTTGCCGGGCAGTCTGTCGTGCGCAATCTGTCTTTCACCCTGGAGCCAGGCAAGACCCTGGCGCTGGTGGGGGAGTCCGGTTCCGGCAAAAGCGTCACTGCCCGTAGCCTGATCGGCCTGGCCGGCGCGGGCGCCAAGGTCACGGCGCGCACCTTGAGTTATGACGGCGTGGATTTGCTCAGTCTGTCGGAGCGTGGCTGGCGCCGTTTACGGGGCAATGGCATCGGCTTTGTGTTGCAGGACGCACTGGTGTCCCTCGACCCGTTGCGGCCGGTGGGCAAGGAGATTCTCGAGGTGCTGGAGACCCATCGCTGGGGCGACCGTCGCAGCCGTGGCGAACGCGTTATCGAACTGCTGGACCTGGTGGGCGTACCCGAACCGCAACTGCGTGCCCGCCAGCGTCCTGATCAACTCTCCGGCGGCCTGCGCCAGCGTGCGCTGATAGCCAGTGCACTGGCGTTGAGCCCCGGCCTGGTGATCGCCGATGAGCCCACCACGGCGCTGGATGCCACGGTGCAGGCGCAGATCCTGCAGGTGTTGCAGCAGATCAAGGCCCGTGGCGATTCGCTGCTGATCATCAGCCATGACCTGGCGGTGGTCGCGCAATTGGCGGATGAGGTGCTGGTGCTGCGCCACGGTGAAGTGGTGGAGCAGGGCCCGATGGATCAGGTGCTGCTCAACCCACGCCACGCCTACACACGCTCGCTGCTGGATGCGGTGCCCGCCGAGCATGCCCGTGGCACACGCCTGTCGCCGGAGCGCAGCAACGCTGTCGCGCAACCAAGGCCGGGTCCGGATTCGCCAGTGCTGCTCAAGGCTTCCGGCCTGGGCAAGCGCTACGTTGGCCCCGATCAACAGTCGCGCCAGGTGGTGGACGGCGTCAGCTTTGAACTGCGCGCCGGTCGCACCCTGGGCATCGTCGGCGAATCCGGCTCGGGCAAAACCACGGTGGCGCGTATCGCCCTTGGGCTGCTGCAACCGGATGCCGGCGAGGTGCGTTTTCTCGATCAGCCATGGGCTGGCGCAGATGCCGAACGGGTCGAGGAGAAGACCCGGCGCCTGCATCGCCGCGACATCAGCGTGATCTATCAGGACCCGCTGAGTTCGTTCGACCCGCGCTGGACGGTGGGGCAGATCCTCAGTGATGCGCTGGACGTTGCCGGTATCGACGCCAAGCAACAGGCGGCCCGCGTGACACAGTTGCTCGACCAGGTACGGCTGGCGCCGCAGTTGGCCGAACGCCGACCGTTGCAACTGTCGGGCGGGCAGCGCCAGCGCGTGGCGATTGCCCGGGCGATTGCCAGCAACCCCAAGGTGATTATCTGTGACGAGCCGGTGTCGGCGCTGGACGTGTCGGTGCAGGCCCAGGTCCTGGATTTGCTGGCCGACCTGCAAGCCTCGCTGGGCCTGGCCTACCTGTTTATTTCCCACGACCTGGGGGTGATTCGCCACGTCAGCGACGAGGTGCTGGTGATGCGCCACGGCCAGGTGGTGGAAAGCGCCAGCGTCGAGACGTTGTTCGAATCCCCCCAACACGAATACACCCAACGCCTGTTGGGCGCAGTGCCGCGCCTGCCCGGCAGCGGTACGCAGCTGGTGGTGCCGGCCCTGGAGCCGGAAAACCCCGGCTGGCTGTTTGATGAATCGCGCCTGTGGAAAATCGCCATCTAGACCTGAATCAAGGAAGTGCCATGAGCAAGTTGTCTGCTGTACCCACGCCGCCGGTTGTGACGGTGGCCGAACTGAACGCCCGTGCCGACCGCATCCTGCCGCAGATTGCCGCCGGCGCTGCGCAACGTGAGCGTGACCGCCAACTGCCCTATGAGGCTGTGGCGCAGATTGCCAAGGCCGGGTTGTTTACCGTGCGGATTCCCAAGCGGTTTGGCGGCGCCGGTGGTTCGGTCAAGGACGTGATTGCCTTGCTGATTCGCATCGCTTCGGCCGACTCCAACGTGGCCCAGGCCCTGCGTCCCGGTTTCGGGTTTGTCGAAGGCCTGCTGGCGTCCCGCGCCGAAGGGGCGGAGGAGGAGCGTGAACGCTGGTTCGCGCGCTACCTGCAAGGCGCCGTGATCGGCAATGCCGGTTGGGAAGTCGGCGGCGCCAACGGTTCCATCAGTGCGCGCATCGTGGGTGACGGCGAGCACTTTCGCGCTTCCGGCAGCAAGTACTACAGCACCGGTTCGTTGTATGCCGATTGGGTCAGCGCCGTGGCCCTGGACGAGAATGACCAGCCCGTATCGTTCATCCTGCCCCGCGACCGCCAGGGCCTGGAGTTGCTGGATGATTTCGACGCCATGGGCCAGCGCCTGACCGCCAGTGGCACCACCCATCTGCATGATGTGCAGGTGTTGGCCAGCGAGATCCGCACCCGCACCGTCGAGGAGGGCAAGCGCACGATTGTCACGCCGTTCCTGCAAGTGTTCCTCGCGGCGGTGCAGGCGGGTATCGCACGCAATGCGCTGAACGATGCGGTGAGCTTTGCCAAGGAGCATGCACGGCCGATCAAGCACAGCAGCGCCACGCGTTCGGTGGACGACCCGTACGTGGAACTGAGCGTGGGCGACGTTTCGGCCCGGGCCTTTACCGCCGAAGCGGTGGTGCTGCACGCGGCGGACGCCATCGACCGCGCCTGGGCTGCGGATCTTGAGGCGGTGGCCGTCGACCAGGCGGCAGTGGATGTGGCCCAGGCGCAATACATCGCGGCGGAATCGGCGCTCAAGGCCGCCGAACTGGTGTTCGACGTCGGTGGCGCTTCTACCACCGGCCGCGCGCATAACCTGGACCGGCACTGGCGCAACGCACGCACCGTGGCCAACCACAATCCTCGGCACTGGAAAGCCGCGGCCGTGGGCGCCTGGCAACTCAAGGGCACGCCGCCTCCGACCTCGGGGCTGTTTTGAACAAAGCCCTCGACCTTTCACACCCCTTGGGCGACGTGGGCACCGGGCACGCGCGCCGGGTGCCGATGATCATCGGCTGTGCGCTGTTCATGGAACTGATCGACGCGACGGCGGTGCTCACGGCGCTGCCGCAGATGGCCCAGGATTTCGGCGAACCGAGCGTGCGCATGAACCTGGTGGTGTCGCTGTACCTGCTGGCGGTGGCGCTGTTCGTGCCGGTCAGCGGTTGGGCGGCCGACCGGTTCGGGCCGCGTCGGGTGTTTATCAGCGCCATCGTGCTGTTCACCCTCGCGTCGGTGGCCTGTGCCTGCTCGGGCTCGCTGCTGCAGCTGTCCCTGGCGCGTCTGGCCCAGGGCGCGGCGGGCGCCATGATGGTGCCGGTGGGGCAGGTGATCCTGCTGCGCTGGTCGGCACGGGAAAACCTGCTGCGGGCCATGTCGTACCTGACGGTCGCGGCGCTGGTGGGGCCGTTGCTCGGGCCGCCGTTGGGCGGGCTGCTGGTGACGGTGTTGTCGTGGCACTGGATCTTCCTGATCAACCTGCCGATCGGCGTGCTTGGAGTGATGCTGGTGCTGCGCTACATCCCGGACTATTCCGGGACGCCCGGCCAGCCATTGGACGTTCCCGGCCTGTTGCTCAGCGGTGTGGCATTGGGCGGGCTGGTGTTCGGCTTCGAGGTACTGGGCCACGGCCTGTTGCCGCGCCAGTGGGCGTTGCTGCTGATTGGCGGCGGGCTGTTGAGTGCCTGGCTGTATGTCCGGCATGCACGGCGGACGGCGCACCCGTTGATCGATTTTTCATTGTTGAACATACCGACCTTCGCGGTGAGCTTCTGGGGCGGCAACCTGATGCGCATCGGCAGCGCGTCACAGCCGTTTTTGCTGGTGCTGCTGTTTCAGCTGTGTTTCGGGCTTAACCCGTTGCAGGCCGGGCTGCTGAGTGTGGCCGGCGGTGTGGGCGCGTTCCTGATGAAGATGCTGGCGGTGCGAATTGTCAGCCGCTTCGGTTTCCGCCGCACCTTGATCAGCAATGCCGTGCTCACAGGTGCGACCCTCCTGGCGTGCAGCCTGTTCGAGGTATCAACGCCTTACTGGATTGTAATACTGGTGTTATTTGGCAGCGGGATCATTCGCTCACTGCAATTCAGCACCCTGGGGGCACTGACCTATGCCGACGTGCCACCGGAGCAATCCAGCCGCGCCAGCAGCCTGTCGGCGATGACCATTCAGTTGACGTTAAGTTTATCGGTGGGCATCGCGGCGGGCCTGCTCGGCTTGATCATGGCCGTGCGCGGGCATGCCAAGGTCGAGCAGAGTGATATCGCCTGGATCATGGTGGGTGCCGGATTGCTGTGTGGATTATCGGGGCTGGTTTATCGCAGGCTGTCGCCGCAGGCGGGCTCGGCGATTTATGCAAAACGCGCAGAGGGTATTGGATGATTCGGGCAGCACGTATCGAGGACGCGGGTGACATGGCCTGGGTGCATATTCGCAGTTGGCAGCAGGCTTATCGTGAGCTGATGCCGGCGGATTACCTGGCTTCGCTGGCGGCGACCCAGCCCAGGCGCGAAGCCTTTTGGCGGCAGTCGATTGAGCAGGGAAACGAAGCTGTGTTTGTCGCACTGGTCGAGGGGCGTGTGGTGGGCTGGATTGTCGTCAGCCCGAGCCGCGATGAGGATGCTGACCCAGGCGTAATCGGTGAAGTGCAGGCGCTGTATGTGCTGGCCGAGCACTGGGGAACCGGAGTGGGCCGGGCGCTGTGGCTCAGGGGGCTGGAACATCTCGCGAGTCTGGGCCTGGAGACGGCGACGTTGTGGGTGCTCGCGGGAAACCACCGGGCACTACGCTTTTACCGAAACGCAGGATGGATAGCGCAGCCCGAATCAAGCCGCACCCTTACCCGGGGCGGTTGTGAGCTGGAGGAAATCCGCTACCAATCCCAAAAGTGACGCTGAACCTGTGGCGAGGGAGCTTGCTCCCGCTGGCCTGCGCAGCAGGCCCATCTTTTAGGGCCGCTTCGCGCCCCAGCGGGAGCAAGCTCCCTCGCCACAGGGGAATGTTTGTCTGTTTCATGGGGCACAGTTGCTGCCTATTGAGATCGTTCCCACGCAGAGCGTGGGAACGATCACACTCACCATTTTTGCCTGAAAGCTGCGCGGCCACAGGCGTCATTCAGGAATGTCATTGGCCATGAGCTCGTCTTTTTCATTGTTTCGCACCTGGAATGTCCAGCACTTGCCGTCGACGCCGGCGGCGTTTGTGCGGCATTTCATCGGTCATTTCAAAGGGTGGTACCTGGCGATCCTGCTGCTGCAGATTGCTGCCGTGGTGTGTTCGATCCTGATTCCCTGGGGCCTTGGGCAAATCACCCGCACCGTCAGCAATGGGCTGGAGGCGGAGCGTGCGTTCGAGGTGCTGCGCTGGCCGTTGACGCTGTTCGCCATACTGCTTGTGTGCGAGGTGTTATTTACCCGCGCGGCGGCGGGCTGCCATATCCACGTGTTGCCGTTGCAGCGGCGTACGGTGACCCATGTGGTGTTCGCCTACCTGCAACAGCATTCCCATCGCTTTATCAGCAACGAATTCGCTGGTGCCCTGGCGCACCGGGTGTCTGAGGTGACCCTTGGGGTGAACCAGACCCTGAGCATCCTGCTGTTCGACCTGATCCCGCTGCTGGTGACGCTGAGCCTGGCCACGGCCTTGCTATGGACCGCTTCGCCGCTGCTGGCGCTGTTCATGGCCGGCTGGTCGGTGGTGTTCATCGCCATCTGTTACCTGCTCGCACGGCGCAGTCATCCGCTGGCCCAGCAGTATTCGGCAGCGCGCAGCACCAGTACCGGCAAAGTGGTGGACGCCGTGTCCAACCTGGCCAATATCCGCCTGTTTGCGCGGCATGCCTTCGAGCACAGTTACCTGGGCACCTTCCTCGACAAGGAGGTGACGGCGGCTTATCGCTCCCTCGGCTATATGGAGCGCATCCGCTGGTTCCAGACCAGCTGTGGCGTGGTGCTCAAGCTGGGCCTGTTGCTGCTCGCCCTGTACTTGTGGCGCAGTCACCGCATCGATATTGCGGCGTTTGTGATGTCCACCAGCCTGTCGTTGTTGATCATCAGTGACGTGGGCAACCTGTCGCGACGCTTCCTCGAATTTTTCGAAGCCACCGGCAACATTGCCAACGGCGTGCGCACCTTGATTCGCCCCCATGAAGTCATCGACCAACCTGGTGCCAAGGCCTTGCAGGTCAAGCGCGGCGATATCGAGTTTCGCGACGTGGGCTTCAGCTACAGCGCCGGACGGCCGATTTTCGAACACCTGAATATCGTCATCCCCGCTGGCCAGAAAGTTGGTCTGGTAGGCGCTTCCGGTTCCGGTAAATCGACACTGTTGAGCTTGCTGCTGCGCCTCTACGACGTCCAGCAAGGCCAGGTGCTGGTGGACGGCAAGGACGTGCGCGACGTCACCCAGCATTCGCTGCACCAGCAGATCGGTTTGATTCCCCAGGAGCCTGGACTGTTCCACCGCAGCATTCGCGAAAACATCCATTACGGCCGTCTGGACGCCTCGATGGACGAAGTCGCCGAGGCGATCCATCGTGCCGGCGCCAGTGAGTTTATCGACAGCATGGAGCACGGCTACGAATCGCTGGTGGGCGAGCGTGGGGTCAAGTTGTCCGGCGGCCAGCGCCAGCGCATTGCAATCGCCCGGGTGTTGCTGAAGAACGCGCCGATCCTGGTGATGGACGAAGCCACTTCCAGCCTGGACTCGATCACCGAGCGCTTTATCCAGGACAAGCTCGACGAAATCATGGAAGACAAGACCGTGTTGGTGGTGGCGCATCGGCTGTCCACCGTGGCCCATCTGGACCGAATCCTGGTGTTCGACAATGGCCGGGTGATCGAGGACGGCAGCCACGAGCAACTGCTGCGTCAGGGCGGGCAATATGCGCGGTTGTGGAGTCGCCAGTTCAGCGATGCGCTGGATGACGTCGCGCTGTGATCAGGCGGCGTACCGGGTACGCCGCGCAGTGCAGTTCAGATCGACAGGTGCAGCACCCGCTCGTCCTTGGCGCCGGCCAGCGGGCGGCGCTTGTTGACCTTCAGTTCCCCCAGGTTGATCAGCAAGGTGCGGGTCACGTTGCGGCTCAGCCCCAGCAATTCGGCGGTGTGCACCTGGTTGTGGTGGCACAGCCGGTAGGCGGCGGTCAGCAGGCTGCGTTCCACCTGTTCGTGGAGGTTGTCGATCTGTTCCTCGAACAGGCGCTGGAAGGCCAGGTCGAGCAGGTCGTGGGCCGTGGTGCTGTCTTCCTGGCGTTCGATACGCAGGTTGGACATGCGCAGGTCATCGGCCTGGATTACGCCGTCACGGCAGATCAGCAAGGTGTGGTGGATAACGTTTTCCAGTTCGCGGATATTCCCTGGCCAGCTGTAGGTGGCCAGCCGTTGCTCGGCGTCCTTGCTCAGGATGACCTCGCCATACCCCAGGCGGCGGGTGTAGGTGTCGATGAAATACTGCACCAGCGGCAGAATATCGCCGGGGCGGTCCCGCAGCGGGCTGAGTTCCAGGTTGACCACGTTCAGGCGGTAGAACAGGTCCTCGCGAAAATGCCCGGCGTTGATGGCTTTCTCCAGCTGCACATTGGTCGCCGCCAGCACCCGCACGTTGATCGGTATGCTTTTGCGCGACCCCAGGCGCACCACTTCACGTTCCTGTAATACCCGCAGCAGCTTGACCTGGATCGACATCGGCAGGTCGCCGATTTCATCGAGGAACAGCGTGCCGCCGTTGGCTTCTTCAAACCAGCCGGCCTTGGCGCTGAGGGCGCCGGTGAACGCGCCTTTCTCGTGGCCGAACAGCTCGGCTTCCACCAATGACTCGGAGAACGCTCCGCAATTCACCGCCACGAATGGCTGTTCCTTGCGGCCGCTGAGGTTGTGGATATGCCGAGCCACCAGCTCTTTGCCGGTGCCGGTTTCGCCGATGATCAGCACGCTGGCTTCGCTGGGCGCGACTTGTTGTACATGCTTGAGCAAGGCTTTGGACCTGGGGTCTTCAAACACCTGGGCGGTGGCGCGGATGGAGGTGGCAAGGGCGGGCGAGGGCGGTAGGGTCAGCAGTTGCATGGCAATCTCTACGAATAGAACGTCGGGATGGGCGGGGTACCGTTCAGTGCCCATTCGCCCAGTTCATGAAGCTTGTAGTCCAGCGGGTCATGCAGGCTCTGGGTGCGCAAGTTGCGCCAGTGCCTGTCGAGGGCCACCGAGGCGTTGGTCGCCCGCGCGCCGGTGACCTCGAAGACCTTGCTACACAACTCCAGGCCATTGCGGCTGGCGGCGACTTTGGCGGTGGCGATGGCAATCGCCGTTTCGCCGCGTTCCTCGCTGGTCAGGGCCGAACCCTTGGCCCATGCCGCGTCCAGTACCTCACCGGCGCGCTCCACCAACAGGCGGGTGCTTTGCAGCGCCACCCAGAAGTCGCCGTAGTGGCTGAGGACGTAAGGGTCCTGGGTGCTGTGGCTGGCGCTGGAACGGAACCATGGGCGGGCTTCTTCCAGGGTGTATTGGCGTGCTTCTTCGAATGCGCCCTCGGCGATGCCGAGGAAGATATTCGCGAAGTGCAGTTGCGCAATCAGCGGGCGCAGGCAGGCGAACGGCGTGCTCAACGGCCCCGGGTCCAGCAGCAGGTCGGACTCTTCCACGCGTACGCGCTTGAAGGTCACGCTGCCGCTGTCGGTCTGGCGCTGGCCCATGTTGTTCCAGTCGTTGTGCAGGATGATCCCGCTGCGGGCGCTGGGAATCGCCGCGATCAGCAACTTGCCGCCGGCGCTTTCATCGATGGCCGAGGCGATCAGCATCTCCGAGTCGTTGGCCCCGGAGCAGAAGTTCTTCTGTCCCGAGAATTCCCGCCAGCCCGTGTGGCGCTTGACCACCGTGCGGGTGTCCAGCGGGTTCAGGGTGTTGCCCCAGAACCAGTTGTTGCTGGCCGTCAGGCTGAACCAGGTTTGCCATTGTGCGGGCGTGGCGAACAACCGGACGGTGGCAAGCATCAGGTGATGAAAGCCGAATACGTGGGCGATGGAGCTGTCGACCCGGGCGAATTCGCGCACCACCTCGAAGGTTTCCGACCAGTTGGCGTCCAGCCCGCCGAATTGCCCGGGGATGCTCAGGGACAACAGGCCGCTGCTGCGCAGCTTGTCGCGTTCGGCTTTGGGCGTGCCGCCGCTGGCGTCGCGGTCGACGGCGGTGCGGGCAAATTCGCTCGCCAGGTCACGGGCAATCTCCAGCGGCGTCCTGCGGGTGCAGAGTAAGTTGGCCGTCACGTGAATACCCCATTTAATTAAATTCCCTGAGCGTTGGGTGGAGCAAGACTCATACCAAGTAATAGAGCGTGGGTAACTTGCGTTTTCTGATGAGGGTGTAGGCGCGAAGAGTGCCGGATACGCAACTTTTGTTGGTCCGCTGTTGGGATTCGAACAGTTGCGACCGAGGCCTTTAGGACGGGGGTTTGGTTATGCTTTTATCGATTAAACATATAATTAAATCTGTGTTTTAAGCATTGTTGTGAAACGAACATTTCACCAGCAAAGTGTTGCGCCTGTGGCGATTAAACAGAGCGGTGGGCCCGTGTTTATTGATGTTTTGACGTGGCACGAACCCTGCAAAGTTGAAAGCAGAGCGCGACTATACAAATAGATGCTCCAACTAATTAGAGACCCCAGGAGTATTTAATCCATGCGGCAACTGTTTGAACCACGCGCTCGTCGTTTTGAGTCACTGGCCACCGCGTCCAGCCTTGGCGTGCTGTTGATGTTGATACACGGCGCGGCCTTTGCCGCCCAGGCCGATCCGACCCTGGCCACGGTGGTGGTCACCGGCGCCGAAGCCACCGAAGCGCAAAAAGCCGAGAAGCAGCTGGCCAAGGTGCCCGGCAAAACTGCGGTGATCGACAACCGCAAGATCGAGCAGGGCCGGGCGGCGAATGCCGAGGACGTGCTGGCGTTGCAGCCGGGAGTCTTTGCCCAGGCCACCAGCGGCTCGGGTGCCAACAAGATTTCGATCCGTGGTTCGGGCCTCAACACCTTCTACCAAGGCTATGTGCTGGGGATCAAATTCCTCTATGACGGCCTGCCATTGACCGGCCCGGGCGGCACCCAGGAAGACATGCTGGACATGGCCTCCGTGGACCACACCGAGGTGCTCTACGGTGCCAACGCTTTCCGTTATTCGGCGTTATCCCTGGGCGGCGCGATCAACTTCGTGAGCAAGACCGGCCGCACTGATCCGGGCAACTACGCACGCTTCGAAGCCGGCAGCTTCGGCTACCGCAAGCAGCAGCTGAGTACCGGTGGCGTGGACGGCGACAACGACTACTACGTCAGCATCCAGCACAACGAGCGGGATGGTTATCAGGACAACACGCCGAACAAAGGGCAGGGGATCGTCGCCAACTTCGGCCACGTGTTCAGCCCGCAACTGGAGACGCGCTTCTACATTCGCTACAAGGAAGAAACCCTCAGCCAGGGCAACACCCTGACCCAATACCAGCTCAAGCACGATCCCAGGAGCAACCTCGTGCCCATCGGGCGCAAGAAGGACGGCTCGACCCTGCTGGGCAGCACCACCACCTACACCTTCGACGACAATGCCAAGCTCGAAGTCGGCCTGGGCTACAACGACTACCCGCTGGACAACGGCTGGCGTTACTCGGCTACGCCCCAGGAATGGCGCTCCCAGGACGTCAACCTGACCCTGCGCTACCTGCGCACCGCCGACACCTTTTTCGGCCTGCGCAGCGACAGCAGCGTGACCTTCAGCAACACCCTGGCGTACCTCGCCGATGTGAAATCCCACAGCAAGGCCACCGGTATCACCCAGCAGAAAACCAACTACACCGGCTCCCGGGACACGGTGTTTTCCCTCGGCAACGAACTGCAACTGAACGACCGTACGTGGCTGTCCACCGGGCTGTCGCTGATTGATATCAAGCGCAAGGCGCAGATCGAATACACCACCGGCATCAATACCAGTGCATTCCCCAGTGGCGTCGAATACGACGAGACCGACGTCGCCCCGCGCATTGGCCTGCGCTACCAGCTGACCCCGGAATTTGAAGTGTTCGGCAACGTCAGCCGCTCGGTGGATCCACCCGTTACCTGGCAGCTGGGCAGCACCGGCACGCCCTATATTCGCGATGTGCGGCCGCAGAAAGCCAACACCGTGGAGTTCGGTATTCGTGGCGGCCACGGCATCTTCGACGGCAGCCTGACGGTCTACCGTTCATGGGTGCAGAAAGAACTGTTGTCGGTGGTGGTGCGCCAGGCAACCGCTACCCAGGACCAGTTGGTTGCCACTTCCAACGGCAGCGCGACCATTCACCAGGGCATCGAAGCCGGCTTGAATGCGCAACTGTGGGACGGCGGCAATGGCGACACCGTGACCCTGCGCCAGGCCTACACCTTCAACGACTTCCACTACCGCAATGATGGGGTGTTCGGCGACAACCAGCTGCCGGGCTTGCCGCGTCAGGTGTACCAGGCCGAGCTGGAATATCGCCAGGGCAGCGGTTTCTACGCGCAGCTCAATGCCCGGGCGGCGTCCAGCTACTACGTGGATTTTGCCAACTCCTTGAGTGCGCCGTCCTACACATTGTGGGGGGCCAAGGTGGGCTACGAGGCGCCGAGCAAGAAGTGGGAGGTGTTCGTCGACGCGCGCAACCTGACCAACAAGCGCTACGCCACGGCCACCAACACCGCGTATGACGCCAAGGGCCAGGACTCGGCCAACTTCTATGTGGGGGATGCGTTCAACGTGACCACGGGGGTGGCGTTTCACTTCTGACCGTGACAGATCGTTCCCACGCTCGGCGTGGGAATGCCGCCTTGGACGCTCTGCGTCCAGCCGTCGATGCGAGAGGTGATGGTGACGCAGAGCGTCACGGTATGCATTCCCACGCGGAGCGTGGGAACGATCATTTCGAGGAACCTAGTTCTGCGGCCGCTGCTTGGTCGAATCCAGCTCGGCCTTTTTGCCGGTGCTGATCTCGGTGATCTGCGCCGACTTGGCGATTGCAAAGTCAAAGGTGTCCTGCATCTTGGCGATCGCATCAGTCGCCGTGCCGTTCAGGCCGCCGTTGGCCGCCCAATCGAAGTTCCACACCCCGGACAGGTTATCGGCACCCGCCACGTCATGGGTTTCAATCGCGGTGAACACGTCGGGATGGCGTTCCATGTACTGGGCCGCAGCGCTCACATCGGCAGGAACCTTGCCCGAGGCATTGCTGGCCAATTGCGAAAGCTCTTGCTTGGTAATCGCCGACTTGCCCGACTGGCGCATGTAATCGGCGATCACCTTGCTCGACTTGGAAATATTCAACTTGTCGTCGAATACCGACGTCGAGGCTTTTTGAGTGGTCGGTCCGCCACCGGCGGGTGTTACGGTAGTAGACATCGGCGCTGCTCCCTCAATGGATTGGATGACATCGAAGCCGACGTTAGCATGGGCAATTGGCCATTTATCGCCGGCTTCACAACAATTCGCAGCGGCCGGAAAATTTCACAGCGTTTCACCCGCATCCAGCTTGGCCAGCAGCCTCTGGCCCCGTTCCCACAGCGCCTCCTGTTTGGCTTCAGGCATCCGGTCGAGATTCTTGTAGAGCATGGCCATGCGCTGATTGCCCCGTAGCAGGTCGCCGTGGCGCATCAGGAAGTGCCAGTAAAGCGCATTGAACGGGCAGGCGTTGTCAGCGGTACTTTCAGTGACTTTGTACGCACAGTCGCGGCAGTAGTCCGACATGCGCTTTATATATTGGCCACTGGCGCAGTAAGGTTTGGAACCCAGGTAGCCACCGTCGGCGTGCATCACCATGCCCAAGGTGTTGGGCAGCTCGACCCAGTCGAAAGCGTCCATGTAGATCGCCAGGTACCACTCGCCTATCTGGCTGGGCACGATGCCGGCCAGCAGGGCGAAATTGCCGGTGACCATCAGCCGCTGGATGTGATGGGCGTAGGCATGTTTCAGGCTCTGGCCGATCGCCTGGCGCATGCAGTTCATTTGCGTCTCGCCCGTCCAGTAGAACTCCGGCAGCGGGCGGCTGTTGCCGAATGCATTGCCAGCGGCGTAGTCCGGCATCTTCAGCCAGTACACGCCGCGTACGTATTCACGCCAGCCAATCAGTTGGCGGATAAACCCTTCGGCGGCATTCAGCCCGATGCTGCCCGACCAATAGGCCGCCTCCACGTCACTGCACAGCTGGCGCAGGTCCAGCAGGCCGATGTTCAGCGCCGCACTGATACGGGCGTGAAACAGGAACGGCTCGTCGCTGGCCATGGCGTCCTGGTAGTCGCCGAACCCGGCCAGGCCGTAATCCAGAAAGTAATCCCACAACGCCTGGGCGTCGGCGTGGGTCACCGGGTAATCGAAGGTGTCCAGGTCGCCGTAGTGGCTGCTGAAGTGTTTACGTACCAGCGCCAGCACTTCCTGGGTGATGGAGTCCGAGGCAAAGCGCGCCGGGTAGGGCGCTTTGGTTCCCTTGGGCAGCGCCTTGCGGTTGTCCGCATCAAAGTTCCAGGCGCCGCCGACCGGGGTGCCGTCACCGTTGAGCAATAGGCCGCTCTTGCGGCGCATCTCCCGGTAGAAGAACTCCATGCGCAGCTGTTTTTTGCCGCTGGCCCAAGTAGCGAACTCGTCACGGCTGCACAGGAAACGGCTGTCGGCATGCCACTGGATCGGCAAGCCGCAGTCTTTCAGGGATTGTTCCAGGCGCCAGTCGCCGCATTCGGTCAGGTGCAGTTCCTGTGGCTGCATCAGCGATTGCCAGCGCTTCAACTCACCCGGTACCGAGCCGGTGTTTTGCGGGTCATCAAGGGCGACGTACTGCACCCGAATACCTCGCTGCTGCAACGCTTCGGCAAAGTGGCGCATGGCGCTGAAGATCAGGACGATTTTTTGCGGATGGTGGGGTACATGGCTGGCTTCCTCCATCACCTCGACCATCAAGACGGCATCGTGCTGGCTGTCCAGCCCCTCCAAGGAGGCCAGGTCAAAGGACAACTGATCGCCCAGCACCAGGCACAGGTTTCTAACGGCCTTGGTCACCAGGGCGCTTCCAGTGAAAATGGCGTTCGCAGTGCCTCAATGGGCCCTTCACGCCGGCCGCACATTTCATCATGGACGCACTGATGCACCAGGGTGCAGGGAAACGCCGGGACTGACTGCAACACGTCACGCAGGTGATTGACGGAACGAAAGCGCAGGGGCTTTGCGGCCGCGTCCAGCAAGGTGAACTGGCCGTGGTCCAGCCGGACGCGCGCCAGATAGAAACCGCCTTCCAGGGAGAGCAGTTCCATTTCACGCACGTCGCCTTGGGTGGCCAGTTGGGTCAGGGTTTGCAGGTTCATGATTCACTCCTTGCCGGTCAGGGTTGCGAAGACTGGCGACGAAAGAACAGCGTCACCTGACCCACGTCGACCCCCAGCTTGGACATGCTGGAGCGATTGATCAGCGTGTCTTCGTCCATCAGGTACATCCAGTCGTCGAGGCTGACTTCGTAGACGGAGCCGTCAACCGGCAGGCTCAGCACGTAACGCCAGCGCAACGCGTTGCCGGCCACTTCGCCCCTGGCCTCACCGACCACGTCGTCGGCGCGGCCGCGCCAGTGGTTCGGGCCATCGGGGGTCAGGGTCCAGACGCGCCGCTGGCGAGTGCCATCGCTGTAGAGAAAGCGTTCGTCGAGAATCAGGTTTTCACCCTCGCGGTGGCTGGCGATATTCACCTCGAAACGCTTGGCCACTTCACCCGAGCGTTTCTCGAATATGCCCCAGGCCTTGACGGGCTTGCTGAAGAAGCTCACCAGGTCCAGTTGTGGCTGCTGGTCGGCATAGTGTTTTACATCCACGCTGCCACAACTGCTCAGGCCCAGCACCAGGGCCAGCGAAACCAATAGACGGGTCATTGCGGTTCTCCCAGAGAGGGCTTGATACAACTGATAGTTGTACAAAATAATAAAATTGTACAGGTATTTAGAAAGGTACCAGGATGTTACCGGCTACCGGCCTGCCCACTTATGGGCCGTTCCTTGAACCTTTTGGTAGCACTTTCCTGCGGTATTGCGACGTGCGCAGGTCAATACCACTCACCCACTCCATCTGAATCAATCACTTGAAGCACTAATCGCCAACCTGGCACGCAAACTGCTTTTTTGTATTCGTGGATAATTGGATACAAAAATTCAAAAGGTGCTGCCGATGCAATTCGCTCCCGCTTATGTAGAACGCCAGCCGCTGACCGCCGAGGAGGAGGCCTACGCCTTCCTGCTGGACGCGATTTGCAGTGGCCGCTACCGCAAGGGTGACCGGTTGATCGCCGAGGACATCGCCAGCGAGATCGGCATGAGCCGTATGCCGGTGCGCGAAGCTTTCCGCCGCCTCGACGCCCAGGGCCTGGTGACCCTGCGGCCTAACCGTGGGGCGATTGTCAGTGGCCTGGATATCGACGAATTGCACGAAGTCTTCGAGATGCGCAGCGCCCTCGAAGGCCTGGCGGTGCGTGTGGCGGTCGGGCGGATTGGCGAGCGCCAGTTGGCCGCGCTGGAGCGGCAGCTGGACGAGATGGACGACTACCGCGACGACAGTGCCGAGTGGGTCAGCCGCCACCGCGCCTTTCACGAATACCTGTGCAGCCTCAGCGGCCGCCCGCGCCTGATGAAGCAGATCTCGGCGCTGTACTCGCTGGTGGAGGCGCCCATGCGCCTGTGGCTGCAGCACGGCGACAAACCCCTCAGCGCCCGCCAGGAGCATGCGGTGATCCTCGATGCGATTCGCGCCGGTGATGCCGACCGCGCCGAAGCCGTGGTGCGCGAGCACATCGAAGGCACCGTGCCGGCGCTGATTCAGTTCCTGCAAACGGAAAAATAGAAGCGGGTACAAACCCGCCCGTGTTTTGACTTTGAGTCCTGCCCCCGTTGTTCAACGAACTGGAGTGTCTGGTCATGCATAAACGTCACGCCTTGCTGGTCGCCCTATCCCTGGGCCTCTGCACACAAGGGGCCTTTGCTGCGCCCCAAGTGCCGGAGCGCCTGCAGAAGGTCGACAAACTGGTGTATTGCTCGGGGATGGATTCACCGCCCCTGGTGTCCTTCGATGAAGCGCAGAAACCCCGGGGACTGACCGTCGACCTGGGCCTGGAAATCGCCAAGCGCCTGGGAGGCAAGCAGGTGCAATGGCGGGTGATTCCGTTCTCCGGGCTGGTGCCGGCGCTGCTGGCCCAGCAGTGCGACATGATCGTCGACCAACTGTTCGACAAGCCCGAGCGGCGGCAAGTGATCGACATCGTCAACTACATGTATTCCAGCCAGTCGGTGGTGGTGCCCAAGGGCAACCCCAAGGGCATCCAGGCGCTGGATGACCTGTCCGGGCACAAGGTCGCGGTGCTCAACGGTTCCACCATCAAGACCCTGCTCGACGCCCAGAACGACAGCCTGGCCAAGGCCGGCAAGCCACCGATGAAACTGGTGGTGTACAACACCGACACCGACGCCTTCCAGGCCTTGCGCATCAACCAGGTGGACGCCTATGGCACCACCGTGGAAACCGCCGGGTACTACGCGGCAATGGCCCCGGAACTGTTTCAGGAAGGCGTGCCGGCGTTCAGCCGGATCCTCACCGGCCTGGGCATTCGCAAGGACGATCCGCAGCTCAGCGCCGCCGTGCAGCAAGTGGTCAGCGACATGCGCAGCGACGGCAGCTACGTCCAGTTGCTGAACAAGTGGCATGTCAGCAGCGACACACTCGACTGAGGCAAACCTGCGATGAATTTCAATTGGGATGTGTTCTGGCAGTACCTGCTGCAGCCCAGCGGGGTGTACCTGACCGGGCTCTGGCTGACGTGCCTGATCGCGGTGTCGGCGATGCTGCTGGGCTGTGTGCTGGGGCTGGCGGCGGCGTTGTTGCGGTTGTCGAAGAACCCGCTGCTGCACCTGCCGGTGCGTTTTTATGTGTGGTTGATGCGTGGCACGCCGTTGCTGGTGCAGATCGTGTTCCTGTACACGGCGCTGGCGGCGGGGGGGATTTTTCGTTTCGAGGATATCGACCTGTTCGGGCTGGTGGTCCCCGGGAATATCCAGGCGGCGATCATCGCCCTGGGCCTGAATGAAGGCGCCTATATGGCCGAGATCATCCGGGCCGGCATTGGCGCGGTGGACAAGGGCCAATACGAAGCCGGGCGCTCACTGGGCATGGGCTTCGCCAAGTTGATGCGGCGCATCGTGCTGCCCCAGGCGTTCCGGGTGATCGTCCCGCCGCTGGGCAACGAGTTCAACGTGATGCTCAAGAACACCACCCTGGTGAGTGTGATCGGCGTGCAGGAGCTGTTGCTCAGCACCCAGATGGTCACCTCGGCGACGTTCCGGGTGTTTGAGTTGTACCTGGTGGTCGCCATCTACTTCCTGTTGTTGACCACGCTCTGGGGCTTTTTCCAGCGCTGGCTGGAGGCGCGCTTCGGCCAGTCGGACCGGCCTTCGTCACCGCCGCCGGCCTCCAGCCGGATGTTCGGTCGCAGCACCCTGAAATTGCTGAGGGGACGCTAACCATGGCGCACAAAAGTGAAGAGTTGATCATCGAGGCCCTGGATGTGCACAAGTCCTTCGGCGAGTTGCAGATCCTCAAGGGGATTTCCCTGCAAGTGCGCCGTGGCGAAGTGGTGGTGCTGATCGGTGCCTCGGGCTCGGGCAAGACCACCTTTATCCGCTGCATCAATTTGCTGGAAGACATCCAGGGTGGGCGCATCCGCGTCAACGGTCGGGCGATGGGTTATCGCGAGCGTGCCGACGGCAGCCTGGTGCGGGACTCGGAGCGCAACATTGCTCGCCAGCGCCGGGACATCGGCATGGTGTTCCAGCGCTTCAACCTGTTCCCCCATATGACCGCCCTGGAAAACATCATCGAGGCGCCGATCCAGGTGCTCGGTGTGTCTCGTGCAGCGGCATTGGAGCAAGCCCGCGGCCTGCTGGAGCGGGTGGGCCTGGCGGACAAGGCCGGCCACTACCCGTCGATGCTCTCGGGCGGGCAGCAGCAACGGGTGGCGATCGCCCGGGCGCTGGCGATGAAACCCCAGGCCATGTTGTTCGACGAGCCCACCAGCGCCCTCGACCCGGAAACCGTGGGCGAAGTTTTGCAGGTGATGAAAGAGTTGGCCGAGGAGGGCATGACCATGGTGGTGGTCACCCATGAAATGGGCTTTGCCCGTGAAGTGGCCGACCGCGTGGTGGTGCTCGACCAGGGCGAACTCATCGAACAAGGGCCGCCGGAACAGATTTTCAGCCGTCCCAGCCATCCCCGTACCCGGGCCTTTCTCAGCCGTGTGCTATGACCCTTCCAAGGAAATACACCATGCGCTTACCGAGCTTGTTCACGGACCTGTGCTGCGCCGCGATTGTCCCCATGACCCAGGCCGCCGACCCGGTGGTGAAGGTCTATAACTGGTCCGATTACATCGGCCCGGACACCTTGAAGAATTTCGAGAAAGACAGCGCCATCAAGGTCCAGTACGACATCTTCGACACCAACGAGATGCTCGAAGCCAAGCTGCTTTCCGGGCATTCGGGGTATGACGTGGTGGTGCCGTCCAGCCAGTTCCTGTCCAAGCAGATTCGGGCCGGTGCCTACCAGCCGCTGCAACGTTCCCTGCTGGATAACTGGAAGCACCTCGACCCGCGCCTGATGCAACGCCTGGAAGCCGCCGACCCCGGCAACCGTTACGCCGTGCCGTATATGTGGGGCACCGTGGGCATCGGCTACAACGAGGAAAAAGTTCGTGCGGTGCTGGGCAAGGACGCGGTACTGGATTCCTGGTCGATGGTGTTCGAACCCGGCAACCTGGCCAACGCCCACGCCCTGATCAACTACCTGCTGCGCCCCGAGGTGATCGCGCCCATCAGCGACTACGTGGGCTATGCCAACCCCAACCAAGACGCGACGGCGCTGATGGACCCCAACGTCAGCGGCAACCCCGGCATCTATCCCGGTGACGAAGTGATCAGCCACACCTTCGTTTCCGCCGACCTGCCGGAAGCCATCCAGCGCCTGATGACCCGGGAGTGGAACCGGGTCAAATCCGGCCAATGAATCCTTGTTTTGAAGAGCCTTTGCCATGTTGAAATTCTCTGCTCATGAATACCCTTATCCGTCCCAGCGCCAGAGCGTGTTCGCCCGGCGCGGCATGGTCGCGGCTTCCCAGCCTTTGGCTGCCCAGGCCGGCATCGAGATCATGCAAAAGGGCGGCAACGCCATCGACGCCGCCATCGCCACGGCGGCGGCGCTGACCGTGGTCGAGCCCACCGGCTGCGGCCTGGGGGGTGATGCGTTTGCGTTGGTCTGGTGCAAGGGCCAGCTCCATGGCCTTAACGGCAACGGGCATGCGCCGGCGGCGGTGTCGATTGAGGCGGTGAAGGCCGCCGGCCATGCACAGATGCCGCTGTATGGCTGGACCCCGGTGACGGTGCCGGGCTGCCCGTCGGCGTGGGCCGAGTTGTCGCAGCGTTTTGGCAAGCTGCCGTTTGCAGAACTGCTGCAACCGGCCATCAGTTTGGCGCGGGACGGGTTTCCGTTGTCGCCAGTGGTTGCTCATCAATGGCAGGTCGCCCTGGACGAATTCACCCCCCATCGCGACCCGGTGCTGGAGCCGTGGTTCGAAACGTTCCTGATTGACGGCCGGGCGCCACAGGCCGGGGAGGTTTTTCGCAATCCCGCCCAGGCGAAAACCCTAGAAGAACTGGCCGCGACCCGCTGTGAAAGCCTGTATCGCGGCGCCCTGGCCGAGCGCCTGGACGCCCATTCCCGCGCCACCGGCGGCTATCTGCGGGCCTCCGACCTCAACGGCTACCGGGCACAGTGGGTGGAGCCGATCCATATCAACTATCGGGGCGTCGACGTCTGGGAAATTCCGCCGAGCGGGCAGGGCTTGGTGGCGCTGATGGCGCTGAAGATTCTGGAGGGGTTCAGCTTCGATCACCGCGACAGCCAGCAGACCTGGCATCGCCAACTGGAGGCGATGAAACTGGCCTACAGCGATGGCTTGCACTACATCACTGACCCGCTGCATATGCGGGTGGCGGTGGCTGACCTGCTTAGCGATGACTACAGCACCCGGCGGCGTGGCCAGATCGGTGAACAGGCCCAGCCGCCCAAACCGGGTGATCCTCACGCCAGTGGCACGGTGTATCTGGCCACTGCCGATGCGGAGGGCAATATGGTTTCGTTTATCCAGAGCAACTATCACGGGTTTGGCTCTGGTGTGGTGTTGCCTGATAGCGGTATTGCCCTGCAGAACCGTGGGCAGGAATTCAGCCTGGATCCGGCTCATGCCAACTGCCTGGCGCCTGGGAAAAAGACGTTCCACACCATCATTCCTGGGTTCCTTACCCGGGATGGTCAGGCTCTCGGACCGTTTGGTGTGATGGGCGGGTACATGCAGCCTCAGGGGCATGTGCAGATGGTGATGAATCTGGTGGATTTTGGTCTTAATCCCCAGGCGGCCCTTGATGCGCCGCGTTGGCAATGGCTGGGAGACATGAAGGTCGGCATCGAGCAGGGGGCGTCGCGGGATTTGGCCAATGCCCTGGCTCGGCGTGGGCACCAGGTGCAGATTGCCAGTGACCTGACAGACTTCGGGCGTGGGCAGATTATCCTGCGGGATCCGGTCAGTGGGGTGCTGTGTGGTGGGACCGAGCCCCGGGCGGATTCGCATATTGCGGTGTGGTAGGCGAGGGTGATCGTTCCCACGCTCTGCGTGGGAATGCCACCTCGGACGCTCCGCGTCCCGCTGGCACCGCCGGATTGACGCCTTGCGCAATGGTGACGCGGAGCGTCACGGTATGCATTCCCACGCAGAGCGTGGGAACGATCAATCTGCCCGCATGCCGGTCAGTAGCGAATCATCACTGACTTGAGCTCGGTGTAGTCCTCGATGAACGCCCCGCCAAACTCCCGTCCCACCCCCGAAGACTTGTTGCCGCCAAACGGCACCGCCGGGTCGAGCATGGTGTGCATGTTCACCCACACCGTCCCCGCGTTGATCGCCGGCACCATGCGCAGGGCCTTGCTCAAATCGTTGGTCCAGAGGCTGGCGCTCAGGCCGTATGGCGTGTTGTTCATCAGCTCCAGCAGCTCTTCCTCAGTGTCGTAGGGGAAAAACGTGGCGATCGGGCCGAAAGTTTCTTCGTTGAGCAGGGTGTCGTTGAGGGTGTTGGCGAGAATCACAGTCGGCTCCACGTAGCAACCGGGCCCGTCGATCAGCTTGCCGCCATGGACAATCGTATTGTTCTCGGCCCGGGCCGTGGCGAAAAACCCTTCGAGTTTCTGTTGGTGCTGACGGTTGGTCACCGGGCCGAATTCGGTGCGCTCATCCAGGGGCGAGCCGATGTTCAAGCGGCCCAGGCGCTGCGCCAGCTTGTCCATGATCGCCTCGATCTGCGAGCGGTGGGCGAAGAAGCGTTCGGCGGCAGCGCAGATCTGGCCGGAGTGCAGGAAGCCGGCTTCGATGATGCCGTTGACTGCCTTGTCGAGGTCCACATCCCGCAGGAACCCGGCCGCGTTTTTACCGCCCAGTTCCAGGGTCGCCCGGGTCAACTCGGCGCCCATGGCGCTGCGGCCCACGGCGATGCCGGTGGGTACCGAGCCGGTGAATGAAACCTTGTCGGTGTCCGCATGCTCCACCAGCCCTTTGCCCACAAGGCCGCCGCCGGTCAACACGTTCAGCACGCCCGCCGGCAGGCCGGCGTCGATGGCCAGCTCGGCGATGCGCAGGATGGTCAGCGGGGTGAACTCGCTGGGCTTGATGATGATGCTGCAGCCGGTCACCAGCGCTGAGGCGAGTTTCCAGATGGCGATCATGGTCGAGAAATTCCACGGCACAATGCCCACCACCACGCCCACGGGTTCCCGCAGGGTGAAGGCGGTGTAGCGTTCACCGGCGAAGGAGGGCAGTGACGGGGTGATGGTCTGGCCGCTGATCTTGGTGGCCCAGCCGGCGTAGTAGCGCAGGAAGTGCGCGGCCTGGTCCACCTCGAAGGCCCGGGAAATCTGGATGATCTTGCCCGACTGGCAGGTTTCGATCTGTGCCAGTTCTTCGCGGTGTTGCTCCAGCAGGTCGGCGAGTTTCAGCAGCACATGGCCACGGATGGCTGGCGCGACCTGGGACCATTGCCGGAAGCCACGCCGGGACGATTCCACGGCGGCGTCGATATCGACAAGGTCGGCGTTGGCCACGTGGGCGATCACTTCGCCGGTGGCCGGGTTGATCACCTCCAGGGTCTGGCTGGAGTGGCTCTGGACGTAGCCGCCGTCGATAAACAAGGCGTGGCTTCGACGGAGGAAGGCCTGGACTTCAGGCAGCAGCGCAATATCGCTCATGGGGTTTTCCTGCTCGCAAAAGCCCGAGGTTAACCAGCGCCGCCGGGCCAGGCTTGTCTGTGCCTGCCGGGCGATATGTCTGTGGCTGCCAGGCCTGTGGAAAGTGCAATCTTGGCTGTGGAAGGTGCATTTTCCGGTGTTGTCGCCCGATCCATACTGGCCCCACATCCAGCGTCGTTCGTTGCTTTGGAACGTCAGCCGGACATCCAATAATAAGCAGGGCCGTCCATGAAAAAGCCAAACCCGCTCCTCGAAGACCTCAAGGCGATTCTGCCGACCATCGCTGCCAATGCCTTCCAGGCCGAGCAGGACCGCAAGGTTCCCGATGAGAACATTGCGCTGCTCAAGAGCATCGGCATGCACCGGGCCTTTCAACCCAAACCTTTTGGCGGCATGGAAATCTCTTTGCCGCAATTTGCCGACTGCATCGCCTTGCTGGCCGGTGCCTGCGCCAGCACTGCCTGGGCCATGAGCCTGTTGTGCACCCACAGCCATCAACTGGCGCTGTTTTCCGCGAAGCTGCAGCAGGAAGTCTGGGGCGACAACCCGAACGCCACGGCCAGTAGCAGCATCGCGCCGTTTGGCCGCACTGAAGACGTTGAAGGGGGTGTGCTGTTCAGCGGTGAAATGGGCTGGAGCAGCGGTTGCGATCACGCCGAGTGGGCGATTGTCGGCTTCCGTCGTAAAAATACCGAAGGGACTCAGGATTACTGCTTCGCGGTGCTGCCACGCAGCGACTACCAGATTCGCGATGACTGGTTCGCCGCCGGCATGAAAGGCAGTGGCACCAAGACCCTGATCATCGACAACGTATTGGTGCCCGAACACCGCATCCAGAAAGCCAAGGACATGATGGAAGGCAAGTCCGCCGGTTTCGGTTTGTACCCCGACAGCAAGATTTTCTACTCGCCGTACCGTCCGTATTTCGCCAGCGGTTTTTCCACCGTCAGCCTGGGCGTGGCCGAGCGCATGCTTGAGGTGTTCCGCGAGAAAACCAAGACCCGCGTACGTGCCTACACTGGCGCGGCGGTGGGGGCCGCGACCCCGGCGTTGATGCGCCTGGCGGAGTCGACCCACCAGGTAGCCGCCGCCCGGGCGTTCCTGGAAAAGACCTGGCAGGAACATGCTGAACACAGCGAACAGCACCGTTACCCGAGCCGCGAGACCCTGGCGTTCTGGCGCACCAACCAGGCATACGCCACCAAGATGTGCATCCAGGCGGTGGACCGCTTGTTCGAGGCCGCCGGTGGCAACGCGTGGTTCGAGCACAACGAAATGCAGCGCCTGTTCCGCGATTCCCATATGACCGGCGCCCACGCGTACACCGATTACGACGTGTGCGCGCAGATTCTGGGGCGTGAGTTGATGGGGCTTGAGCCTGATCCGAGCATGATTTGAAGCCGACCCGGCCATCACAATAATCAGGACTGCGCGTTGACGCAGTCCGGGAGTCTTGCATGTCAGATAACAGTTTCGACCCACGGGCCTTTCGCCGGGCCCTGGGCAACTTTGCCACCGGCGTCACCGTGGTCACCGCCGCCGACGCCAGCGGGCGCAAGGTCGGCGTCACCGCCAACAGCTTCAATTCGGTGTCCCTGGACCCGCCGCTGGTGCTGTGGAGCATCGACAAGCGCTCCAACAGCCACGAGGTGTTCGAGCAGGCCAGCCATTTTGCGGTCAACGTGCTGGCGGCCGACCAGATCCACCTGTCGAACAATTTTGCCCGGCCCAAGGACGATCGCTTCGCCGAAATCGAATTCGAGCCGGGCGAGGGCGGCTCGCCGGTCTTCGCCGATTGCTCGGCGCGGTTTCACTGCGAGAAGTACCAGCAGGTGGACGGTGGCGATCACTGGATCATGATTGGCAAGGTGGTGGCGTTTGATGATTTTGGGCGTTCGCCGCTGCTCTATCACCAGGGCGCGTATGCGCGGATCGAGGAACGGCAACCGTAGGGCGAACACCTCTATCGAAGGCTGAAGCAGGTTCAATGTGGGAGCGGGCTTGCTCGCGAATGCGGAGTGTCAGCCAATACATCTGGCGACTGACACACCGCTTTCGCGAGCAAGCCCGCTCCCACATGTGATCTCGGTAGCTCATTGCATCTGTGTTAGAACGGCACCGCCACGGTGACTTGGCTATAGAGATTGGTGCCATTGCCACCCACCTGATTGCCGCCGTTGCTCTCATCCTTGTTCGGCTTGTACAAACCCAGCAGCGGCGTGACGATCAGGTGTTCGTTCACCGCCCACTCCGCGTACAGGTCCAGCTCGCGCCCATCGAGGTTGAGCATGCCGCCCTTGCTCAACGTCTTGTAGTCGAAGAACAGCGCGCCGACGGTCACGCTGTCCAGCGGCTTGACCTTCAACGCCACATGCTGCACCTCGGTGTTGGTATTGAACGGCCCTGAGTAATTGCCAGCCACTTCGCCCTGCACCCAAGTGCCATAGCCACGGTTGAAGCCCGAGAACATCGCATCCCAGTTTTTCGAATAGCGGCTGTAGCGGTAGGTCAGGTCCGGCGACCACGGCAGCGCGGCGAAGGTGTAACCGGCCTCGGTGTACCAGGCTTTTTCCGGGCCGGCGTCCTTGTCCTGCCAGGCGTATTCAAAGGAAAAGTGCGCGTTCTCGATCCCGGCATTGCCCGCACCCCGCAGGCTGTAGAGGTTCATCCCGGCGCGTTGTTTTTGCAGGTCATTGGCGTAACGGTCGTCGACGCTGATGCCGTGGATATAGGTCAACCCTACGGTGCCGGGTGCGGCGGTGTAGTCCAGGGTGCCGGCGGCCATTTCGGTGTTGGCCTGGGCGCGGTTGTCGGACTTGATCCACATCACGCTGCCATGCACGCCGTCCTTGCCCCCCAGGTGTAACACGGCGGTTTGATCGAAGGCATGCCGCGCGGCGATGTAGTAGGCGCCGCCCCGGTTGAACTTGCCGTCATCCACGCCCTTGCCCAGGTTCGGGCCGTCGTCGTTGATGATGAAGCCGTCGCCGAGCATGATGATCTGGCGGCCGAACGACAGGTCCACACCATCCTTGCCCAGCGCCGGAAACAGCTCCCCCGAGCGCCAGCCAGCGAAGGCTTCGTCGAACTTGGTGGTTCGCTCACTGCCGGTGGTCACGCCCGACGCATCACCCTCGCCCCAGGTGCCGGAGCTGACCAGGTTGGCCGTGCCATACAGGCTGCCCAGGGCGCCGAAGCGCTGGTCGACGCTCAAGCCATACTTGATAAAACCTTCGCGCCAGGTGGAACCGCCGGAGGTGCCATCGTAGTTCTTGCGGCTGTTGAACATGCCGTACACCGCGAGGAAGTTGCCGGTGACCTGGGTGTCGTCATCGGCATACAGCTCGAGCGCCTGGGCCGATGAGTCGATGATCATCAGCGCGATGCCCAGGCTGATGGCCCTGTACAGGTGACGGGTTTGTTGTGTGTGCTGCATTGTTATAGTCCCCAACAAGGTGAATTGAGGGAGCATTAGGGCGAGCGCCACCGGGCCAAGTCTTTCCCCTGCGTGCCAGGAAATTGTCCCAGGCCGCCAGTGGCGCAGCAGTGGCAGGCAGCAACAAAACCGGCGGCAGCCAGGAGCAAGACGATCAGCCAGGGCGGGGCGCAGAGTGCCAATACTTCTAAAAATCCGCTTCTTGAGGATCTGCACCATGTCGATCAACGACCGGCTCACCGAACACTTGAAACGCGGCACGGTGGGCTTTCCCACGGCGCTGGCGAGCACCATCGGCCTGATCATGGCCAGCCCGGTGATCCTCACCGCAACCATGGGGTTTGGCATCGGCGGCAGTGCCTTTGCGGTGGCGATGTTGATCGCGGTGGTGATGATGCTGGCCCAGGCGACCACCTTCGCCGAAGCCGCCTCGATCCTGCCCACCACCGGCTCGGTCTACGACTACATCAACTGCGGCATGGGCCGGTTCTTTGCGATCACCGGCACCTTGTCGGCGTACTTGATCGTGCATGTGTTTGCCGGCACCGCCGAGACGATCCTGTCCGGGGTGATGGCGCTGGTGAACTTCGAGCACCTCAACACCCTGGCGGAATCCGCCGGCGGCTCGTGGTTGCTCGGGGTGGGCTTCGTGATTGTGTTCGGGGTGCTGAATGGGTTTGGCGTCAGCGCGTTCGGCCGGGCCGAGATCATCCTGACCTTTGGCATGTGGACCACCCTGATGGTGTTTGGCGTGCTGGGCCTGATCGCGGCTCCGGCGGTGCAGTTGGACGGCTGGTTCGGTGAATCCCTGGTGGGCACCGATCTGATCACCATCCTGTCGCTGGTGGGCATGGCGATGTTCATGTTCGTCGGTTGCGAGTTCGTCACCCCGCTGGCACCGGACCTGCGCAACTCGGCCAAGGTGATGCCCAAGGCCATGGTGCTGGGGTTGCTGGGGGTGGCGACGTGCATGTTCATCTACGGCGCCGCCATGAAGCGCCAGGTGGAGAACGTATTGATCGACGCGGCGGGCGGGGTGCACCTGCTGGATACGCCGATGGCCATCCCTAAATTCGCCGAGCAGGTGATGGGCAGCATTGGTCCGATGTGGCTGGGCATCGGTTTCCTGTTTGCCGGTGCTGCGACCATCAACACCCTGATGGCCGGTGTGCCACGGATCCTGTACGGCATGGCGGTCGACGGCGCGTTGCCCAAGGTTTTCACCTACCTGCACCCGCGCTTCAAGACACCGCTGCTGTGCATCCTGGTGGCGATGCTGATTCCGTGCCTGCACGCGCTGTACCTGGGGGGAAACACCGACAACATCATGCACCTGGTATTGGCCGCCGTGTGCGCCTGGAGTTTTGCTTATCTGCTGGTGACGCTGTCGGTGGTGATCCTGCGGATTCGCCGGCCGGATCTGCCTCGTGCCTACCGTTCGCCGTTCTTTCCGCTGCCGCAGATTCTGTCGAGCATCGGCATCCTGCTGGGCATGTGGTTTATCACCCCGCCGGGGATGAACCCTGCTGACATCTACATTCCCTTCGGCGTGATGCTTGGGTGCACGGCGGCGTATGCGCTGTTCTGGACCCTGGTGGTGCAGAAGGTCAATCCATTCAAGCCCGCCTCGGTGGAAGAGGTGTTGGCCAAGGAGTTCGCCCATGAACCGGGTCAACCGCACAACGGGTATATCAGCCATGCTGCAAAAACTGTCTGAGCTGCTCAGCGCCCGGCGCGCGCCTGCCGGTTATCGTCCCGGCGTTACGCTGGAACACCTGCGGCGCAACCTTGGCCTCGCCGGTTATGCGGTGTGCGGACCGACGACGGCCCGGGTGGCCCTGGACGAGCTTGGGTTGCAACTGGAGATCGTCGAGCGCACCGAGTCGCAACTGTTGATGCACCTGGTCATGACCGAATTCGTACTGCGCATTCCTGCCTCGCAGCAGGGCACGGCGAGCTTTGAACTGCACCACACCGGGGCCGTTCGACGCACCGGGATCCGCTGTCGGCAGCGTTCTGGAGACAAGGAAGTGTTAGGCGTTCTGCAAGTCGAGTTGCAGGAGGGCAGCGCCTTGCATCGCGCCTTGATGCCGCTGGACTTCAAGCGCCTGCGCATCGACCTGGCGGATCACCAGTGGTGTGTGCGGCTTGAGCATATGGGCGGCAGCGAGGTGGTCAATCGCATGCCGGCGTTCCGTCGCTATATCGCGTTGAGCAGCGATCAACGCGCCTGGCTACTGGACGCCTTGAGCGGTTTCCAGCGCGCATTACAGGCCCATTGACCGCAGGATCTGGCATCAATAGTGCAATCATCTTGGCTGACACGTACTTGTTGCGCGCATATAGATAACATGTTAACTATTGCCCGACAAAAACAAAAAGCCAAGGTGGAAACAACCATGAGCATGCAACAGATTGGGCAAGACGGACTGGACCGCTGGACCCGGGATCTGCGCGCGGTTTGCGGTCACTTCGACACAGAACTGGCCTTCAACCGCTCGCTGTTCATTGGCAGCATCAGCACCTTTTCCCGCGGCGGCTTGCCCCTGGCGAACCTGCGCACCAACGCCGGCCTGATCAAGCGCCCCAAAGCCCGCGCCGACCACGATGACGACCAGAACTGTTTCCTCGTCAGCCAGCGCAGCGGCTACTGCCAGATCACCCAAAACGGCCAGAGCGTGCAACTCGCCCCCGGCGAATTACTCTTGATGGACTCGGTGGGCTCCATCGACATCACCCCGTTTGGGCTGATCGAACATGCGTCCCTGTCCTTGTCCCGCGCAGAGGTGTGCAAACAGTTCGGCAACCAGCCCAAGACCTTCGGCAAAATCTCCTCGAGCAAAGCCTGCGGGCGCATGTTGCATGTGCTGATGGACCAGTTGTGCAAGGACGCGCTCAACGGCGAAAGCGCGGTCGGCGAGGGGCAGGCGTTGCAGTCGGCGTTTGTCTCGCTGCTGGGGTCGGCGTTTGAGCAGGAAGATGATGAGCGGGACGACTGTGGCGGGTTGCAGGGCAGAAATCTGCGCAGCTATGTGCAGAAGGTGATTGATGAATCGTTAACCCAGCCAGGGCTGAGCCCGGTGGGGTTGGCGAGTCGGTTGAACATCTCGGTGCGGCATTTGTACCGGTTGTTTGAGGAACAGGATGACAGCGTGTGCCGGTATATCCAGCGGGCGCGGTTGAAGCGCAGTGCGGATGATCTGACCAACCCGTTTTTGCGCAGTGAGTCGATTACGTCGATTGCGTATAAGTGGGGGTTTACGGATTCGGCGCACTTTAGTCGGTCGTTCAAGAAACAGTTCGAAGTGTCGCCGAAGGATTTTCGGGCGGGGCGGTTGCAGCAGGTGGGGTAGGGGGAATGGCAGGCATTTTACTGACGTACACAGCTCAACTGTGGGAGCTGGCTTGCCTGCGATATCGATTTGGTAGGCGCTAAAAATATTAGAACTACCAAGTAGACTGATCCTCAACGCTCGCTTTTTGAAGTTCCTCCTCCCAATCATTGCTCGCTAATCTATAAATTTCCTCAAAAAAAACTCGCGGTTCATCTATCTCCGTCTCATCCCATGCCATTGTTATATGTTTGTCGTGATCGCTTTCAAATTCTTTTGAAAAGTCAGTGCTGGGGGTTTCTAGTGCCTTTTTCAGAACGGAAATTAAAACAAACCGGTGTCTGTAAGTTAAATATTCAAGATCTTTTAAAATAAACGACCTGATGATTTTTTCTCGATCATCAGGGTCGTTAGGGTTGTATTGCCAAAGTGCTTCGCCTTTAGTTTCTTCTTGGTCATATATCGAAAGCGCTCCCAGTATGTGAGAGAGCTTTGGCTCATAGGGTGCATCTATAAATGGGACCTTTAACATTGTTATCTCACAGGGAATGCGGTAAAGGGGCGGCTTACGTTGTTTTTGTCAAACCGGACTTCGGCTTTGTTCATGTTTTCCGAATATTTTGGATTTTGTTTGTCTTTACTATTCGGCCTGTATCCATGGCCTGCTCCTGGTAGCTCCATAACGACTACTGGGTTACCTTCATTGTCAAAACCTGTAGGTGAAGGATTTTTACCCTGCATCTTATACAAAGCTTTATTTATTGCATGAAGCTGCATTTTCCAACTTTTAAATTGAGAGCTTGAACTTATTTTCCCTTTTTTTCCATTGGCTGGGTTAGTTCCATCTATCGCACGGTGCTTCATAGCCCAGCCGGGTATTTCTGGTCCATGCTTGACTACAGTATGCATGTCGTATTTCTTTTCGAATTCTAATACCCGCCTTTTTGCGTTCGCCTCCGTTAGCTCGTCAATTTTTGCCCGGCGCTCGGCTTGCGTTTGTTTGGGTAGGGGCGGCTCGCTGTCATCAAGTTTCGCAGTCGGTTTTTCTACGCCTGCACTTGGTTTACACCCATCCCCACCCGGACAGGTACTCAACCCCAACGGATCCACCCACCCCGTCGGGTTGGGCACGTACTGGTATCCGTTCAGCCCGCCCGCCAGCTTCACGGGATCGGGCGTCAGGTAGCGGCCAATG
>NZ_JAIWYM010000045.1:0-34006 GCF_020515595.1 Pseudomonas sp. MWU16-30323 | reverse complement strand
AATAGCGGCCGTTACCTAAATAACGGATATACACCCAAACCCACCTCAGCCCCGCCGACTCCCCAGCCATTCCTCCCGGGTAATCTCCCAGATATCCTTGGGCAAACGCCCAGCGACAAACTGCCCCTCATCCGTCCTGACCAACCGCATCCCCGTCCGCTCGGAAATCCTGCGAGACGCCACGTTCGGCGCCGCCTTGGGCACGCGCATCACGGGCCGCTCCAGCACCTTAAACCAATACTCAGTCACCGCCGCACTGGCCTCGGCCATCAACCCCTGACCCTGCCACTGCGGCGCCAGCCAAAAGCCCCGGTTGTTATCCACCTCGTCCATCAGGCTGACATTACCAATCAACACCTCCGGCGCGCTCTTCAGGCGGATCGACCAATGCCATTCCTCCCCCCGAGCCATCGCCGGCAATGCAACCTGCTCCAGATAGCTGCGCGCACCGTCCGCCGGGTACGGCCAAGGCACCTGGGCATTCAGATATCGCACCACTTCCCAGTGCGCAAACTGCTGCTGGACACCCTCGGCATCCTCTAGGGTCAGCGGCCTTAGGATCAGGCGTTCGGTGTACAGCGTAGGTTGCGCATCCATGTCGTTACCACGTGGCAGTGTTGGGAAAGTCCAGGGTCCCGCGATCCACAAAACGCAGGGTGCCGAACAGGCCACCCGCGAGTTTCCCGCGCAACACGTAGGGCAGGTTATTCAAACGCTGGGTCTGGCTCAAGCCAAGGGTTTGGCGCAACACGGAAAACGCCGAAACACTCACCGGCACCGTCAGCACCGTCTCCGAAAAACGTGGGATCGAACCCCCTTGGTCACTCACCCCGGACGCCAGCGGCCGGCCATTGACCTCCAGGTCCAGGGCCACGCCGCTGTAGTCGATCGCGGTTTCATTCGGGTTCTGTACCCGCAGCTTCACCGCGAAACGCACTTCCAGGTCCTGGCTTTGCAGCGGCTCGATGCCCACCACGTTGATGTTCACCGGGTCGCGGTTGGGGAACAGCGCGCAGGCGCTCAGGGTGAGGAGCAGCAGGGACAGGACCATGAGTTTGCGCATAAACGGCTTCTCCTATTGCGTGACGTCCGGGTCCTGCATCACCTTGAGGGTGGAGGCTTCCGGATCAAATTCATCTTCTTCCAGTTCTATGAACTCCTCCGGCAGGAAGATGTTCAGCACGATAGCGCAGAACGCACCCACGGTGATCGGCGACTCGAAGATGTTGTGCAGGGCCTTGGGCAGCTCGCGCAGTACTTCCGGGACTGCCGCCACGCCCAGGCCCATCCCCAGGGAGATCGCCACGATCAGCACGTTGCGCCGGTGCAGGCCGGCTTCGGCAAGGATCTTGATCCCGGCCACGGCCACGGTGCCGAACATGATCAGGGTGGCGCCGCCCAGCACCGGCTTGGGCATCAGTTGCAACACCGCGCCGATCATCGGGAACAGGCCCAGCAGCACCAGCAGCCCGGCAATGAAGTAGGCCACGTAACGGCTGGCCACGCCGGTCAACTGGATCACGCCGTTGTTCTGGGCGAAGGTCACCATGGGCAGGCTGTTGAAGGTGGCCGCCATCACCGAGTTGAGGCCGTCGGCCAGCAGGCCGGACTTGATGCGCTTGATGTACAGCGGGCCCTTGACCGGCTGTTGGGAAATCATCGAGTTGGCCGTCAGGTCACCGGCGGCTTCCAGCGGGGAAATCAGGAAGATCACCGCCACCGGGATAAACGCTACCCAGTCGAACGAAAAACCGTACTTGAACGGCACCGGCACGCTGATCAGCGGCAGTTGGGGCAGGGCGGCCAGGTCGACGCGGCCCATCCACCAGGCCACTACAAAACCCAGGGTCAGGCCGATCACGATCGAACCCAGGCGCAGGAACGGGTTATTGAAGCGGTTGAGTACCACGATGGTCAGCAACACCAGGGCCGCCAGGCCCATGTTGCCGGCGGCGCCCAGGTCGCTGGCGCCATAGCCGCCGGCCATGTCGGTGACCGCCACCTTGATCAGCGACAAACCCATCAAGGTGATGATGGTGCCGGTGACCACCGGGGTGATCAGCTTGCGCAGCTTGCCGATGAACTGGCTGAGCACCACTTCGATAAACGCCGCGAAGAAGCAGATGCCGAAGATCGTCGACAGGATCTCATCGGTGCCGCCGCCCCGGGCCTTGACCATGAAGCCGGCACTGAGGATCACGCTGATAAACGAAAAGCTGGTGCCTTGCAGGCACAGCAGGCCGGAACCCACCGGGCCGAACTTGCGGGCCTGCACAAAGGTGCCGAGCCCCGACACAAACAACGCCATGCTCACCAGGTACGGCACTTCGCTTTCCAGGCCCAGCACGCCGCCGACGATCAGCGTCGGAGTGATGATCCCGACAAAGCTCGCCAGCACGTGCTGCAGGGCGGCGAATATCGCCGCGCTGAAGTGGGGGCGGTCGTCGAGGCCGTAGATCAGGTCGGATTTATAACGGGGGCGAGGGGTTTGAGTGTCAGACAAAATACGGGCCCGGGTAGGAAAAAGGAGGCGCAGGATGCCAGAAAGAGCGGGTACTCAGAAGTGTGTAAAAATATTTCGAAACATCCTGCAATAAACCCTCAAGCCGGCCGATAGCCTTGTAGGCGTCACATACCTATTAAAACAGTGGTGCCGAAAGGTCAGGGCAGCGCGTTGACGCTGACTGGCCGTGTCGCGGCAGGGACGCGCGCAGCCACTATTTCTGAGAGCGCATCTATGTCCCTCCGTAACCTGAATATTGCCCCCCGAGCTTTCCTCGGTTTTGCGTTCATTGCGTTGCTTGTGGTTATCCTGGGGGTGTTTGCGGTCAACCGCATGACGCTGATCCGCCAGGCTTCGGTCGACATGGGAACCAACCAGTTACCCAGTGTGAAGTACCTCGGCAACATCACCGAAAACGTGTTGCGCCTGCGCATCCTGTCCTTCCGGATTCTGATCAATCGCGACCCGGCCGCCGTGCAGGACGCCAAGGAGCGCTCGGCCATTCTGGTGGACAAGGTCAAGGTGGCCCAGGCCGCTTATTCGGCCTTGCCTGCCGAGGGCGAAGAGGCCAGCGTTTACAAAGCCTTTTCCGCGACCCTCGACAGCTACCTCACGGCCCAGGCCGAGATGATGTCGCTGTCGCAACAAAACAAGGTCGAGGAGATGCACACCCTGATCAACACCCGGATCAAGGATGGCACTGACCTGATGGGTGAGCAGCTGAATAAACTCATCGCCATCAACAGTGCGGGTGCCGACCAGGCCAACATCGCCGCTGACGGCAGTTACTCCCAAGCGGTGACCGGGATCATCATCGTCGCCGTGGTGGCGGCCCTGTTGACTGTGCTGCTGGCCTGGCTGTTGACCCGCAGCATCGTTGTACCGCTGCAAAAAGCTGTTATTGCTGCCGAAACCATCGCCGGTGGCAACCTGAGCAAACCCATCGAAGTCGACGGCAAGGATGAGCCGGCGCGCCTGCTCGGCGCATTGGCCGCCATGCAGAACAACCTGCGCCAGACCATCCAGCACATCGCCGGCTCGGCCACGCAGTTGGCCTCTGCCGCTGAAGAACTCAGCGCCGTCACCGAAGAAGCCTCCAAAGGCCTGCAGCAGCAGAACAACGAAATCGACCAGGCCGCTACCGCGGTCAACGAAATGACCGCCGCGGTGGAAGAAGTGGCGCGCAACGCGGTGTCCACCTCCGAGGCTTCCAGTCAATCCAACCAGGCTGCGCGGGAAGGGCGCGACCGGGTAGTGGAAACCGTGGGTGCGATCCAGACGATGACCCAGGACGTGCAAAACACCTCGGTGCTGATCGAGGGCCTGGCTACTCAAGGCCGTGACATTGGCAAGGTACTGGACGTGATTCGCGCGATTGCCGAGCAGACCAACCTGCTGGCCCTCAACGCAGCGATTGAAGCGGCACGTGCCGGTGAAGCCGGGCGTGGTTTCGCGGTGGTGGCGGATGAAGTGCGGGCCCTGGCTCATCGCACCGCACAGTCGACCCAGGAAATCGAAAAAATGGTCGCTGGCATTCAGAGCGGTACGGGTGAAGCCGTGCAGTCCATGCAGCAGAGCAACCAGCGCACCCAAAGCACCCTGGAAATGGCACGGGCTGCCGGCGTGGCGTTGGAGCAGATTACCCAGTCCATCAGCCTGATCAACGAGCGCAACCTGGTGATCGCCAGTGCGTCCGAAGAACAGGCCCAGGTGTCTCGCGAAGTGGACCGCAACCTGATGAACATCCGCGACCTGGCGACCCAGTCGGCGGCGGGTGCCAACCAGACCTCAGCGGCCAGTCATGAGCTGTCGCGCCTGGCAGTGGATTTGAACGGGATGGTGGCGCGCTTCGTCATCTGACCTGAAATACGATCAAAAAATGTGGGAGCTGGCTTGCCTGCGATGCCGACGCCTCGGTACATCCGGTACACCGGGGTGATGCTATCGCAGGCAAGCCAGCTCCCACAGGAATCAGTGTTTCCAGGCGGCCGGATTCACCAGGTTCTTCGGCTTCTCACCCGCCAGCGCCGCCAGCAGATTGTCCACCGCGCACTTGGCCATCGCCTCCCGCGTCTCATGGGTAGCCGAACCGATGTGCGGCGTCGCCACCACATTGCTCAAGCGCAACAACGGCGAATCATGCTGCAGCGGCTCCCGCACAAACACATCCAGTCCCGCCGCGCGAATGGTGCGCTGTTGCAACGCCTCGATCAGCGCCGGCTCGTCCACCACCTTGCCCCGGGAGATGTTGATAAAGATCGTCTCGGGGCCCATCAGCGCGAATTCTTCAGCGCCAATCAAGCCTTCGGTTTCAGCCGTCAGCGGCAAGGTCAGGCACACAAAATCGGCTTCCCGGAGCAGGTCCGGCAGGCTGCGGTATTGCGCGTCAAAACGCTGCTCCACCGCCGGTTTTGGCGAGTGACTGTGGTAGATCACCGGCATGCCAAACCCGAAGTGCCCACGCTGGGCCAAGGCTTCACCAATACGCCCCATGCCGATAATGCCCAGGGTCTTGCCGTGTACATCGCTGCCGAAATGCAGCGGGCCGATGTTCTGGTTCCAGTTGCCGGCGCGCACCATATTGGCCAGTTCCACCACGCGCCGGGCAGTGGCGAGGATCAGCGCGAAACCGGTGTCGGCAGTGGTTTCAGTCAGCACGTCGGGAGTATTGCTGAGGAGGATGCCGCGCCCGGTCAGGTAGTCGATGTCGTAGTTGTCGACGCCGACGGACACGCTGGCCACGGCCTCAAGCTTCGGTGCCAGGTCCAGCAGTTTCGCATCCAGGCGCAGGCTGGCGCCGAGCAACCCTTGGGCCTTGGGCAAGGCCTCGCACAGCTTGGCCAGGCCGCTTTCATCCAGCGCCTCGATCAGCGTGACCTCGGCCTGTTCATGCAGGCGGGCCATCAGCGGCGCAGAGAGTTTCTTGTAGAGCACGACAGACTTTTTCATCAGGTCTTTACCTTCAATTCAAGGGAATGCAGCGGGGCGCGCTCGCGGTCACTGGCGCCGGGCTTGAGGAAGATCGTCAGCACCACCGACACCAGCAACGCACCGCTCATCAGCAGGTACGAAGCGCCGGGGGAACCGGTGCTGCTGTTGAGGTAGCCCACCAGGTACGAACCGCCAAACGAACCGAGGGCGCCCATGCTGTTGATCAGGGCCATGGCGCCGCCGGCGACGTTGGCCGGAAGGATCTCGGGGACGATCGCGAAAAACGGCCCGTACGGCGCATACATGCACGCCCCGGCGATCACCAGCAGGGTGTACGACCACCAGAAGTGTTCGGCGCCCAGCACGTAGGACGCATAAAACGCGATGGAGGCGATCAACAGCGGCGGCCACACAAAGCGTTTGCGCTTTTGCAGTTTGTCCGAGCCCCAGGACACCACCAGCATGCCGATCACCGCCGCCAGATACGGCAGCGCCGACAGCCAGCCGGCCTCGACCATGTCCATTTTCAAGCCGGCCTTGAGGATCGACGGCAGCCACAGCACGAAGCCATACACGCCAATGCTCCAGCAGAAAAACTGCAGCGCGAGGATGATCACCTTGGGCGAACGGAAGGCTTCGGCGTAGTTCTTCACCGCCTTGATGCCCACCTGTTCTTCGGCGAGGGCGGTTTCCAGGTCCTTTTTATGCTGCGCGCTCAGCCATTTGGCGTCGGCCGGTTTTTCATCCGCCAGCTTCCACCAGATAAACGCCCACAGCATTGCCGGCAAACCTTCGATGATAAACATCCAGCGCCAGCTGAAATGCTGCACCAGATAACCCGATACCACCGACATCCACATCATGGTCACCGGGTTGCCGAGGATCAGGAAGGTGTTGGCCCGGGAGCGTTCCGCGCGGGTGAACCAGTGACACAGGTACACCAGCATCGCCGGCATCACGGCGGCTTCCACCACCCCGAGCATGAAGCGGATCACGATCAGCATGTAGGCGTTGGACACCATGCCGGTCAGGGTGGCCAGGCCGCCCCACAGGATCAGGCTGACGAAAATCAGCTTCTTGACGCTGCGCTTCTGCGCGTAGATCGCCCCCGGCACCTGGAAGAAAAAGTAGCCGAGGAAGAACAGCGCGCCGAGCAATGACGACATGCCCGGGGTGATCATCAGGTCTTCGGCCATCCCGGAGGCGGCGGCGAAGCCGTAGTTGGCGCGATCCAGGTACGCCAGGCTGTAAGTGATAAACACGATGGGCATGATGTACCACCAACGGCGGGTGGCGAGTTTCAACGGTTCCATGAGGTTGCTCCTGAGCTTGTTGTAGTTGTGGCAACAGGTAACGGGTAACTCTGATTAGCCGGCTTTTTGCGTGTGGGGCAGATCGGTCCTGAACGGCAAGCCTTCCATGTCGCCACGGCTCTGCACCGCGCGGCTGCCGATCCAGTTACCGCGCTGCACGGCTTCGGCAAAGCTGAGGTTTTCCAACAACGCACTGATCATGCCCACGGCAAAACCATCGCCGGCGCCGACCGTGTCGACCACCTTGGCCACGGGCACGGCGGCGACGAAACCCTGGTCCAACTGGGTGCGGTAATACGCGCCGTGGGGGCCGAGCTTGATGGCCACGGCTTCCACGCCCTGGTCCAGGTAAAACGCGGCGATGTCGGCCGGGTCTTCAAAACCGGTGAGCAAACGGCCTTCGCTCAACCCCGGCAACACCCAGTCCGCCAGGCAGGCGAGGGCGTTGATTTCGCTGATCATGCGTTGCTCGTTCGCCCACAGGGACGGCCGCAGGTTCGGGTCGAAGGACACGCTGCGGCCGGCCTCGCGCATTTGCGTCATCAACTGGCGCGACAGCTCGCGGGTGGCGTCCGACAGTGCTGGCGGGATGCCGGTGGCGTGCAGGTGACGGGCCTGCAACAGCTCCGGCTTGATCGCCTCGACCGACAAATGACTGGCGGCCGAACCACGGCGGAAGTACTCCACCTGCGGATCGTCGCCGGCTTCTTCGCGGGACTTGAGTTGAAAGCCCGTGGGGTACAGCGGGTCCACCGCCACATGTGCGCAGTCCAAGCCTTCGTTCTGCAAGGTGTCCACCACAAAGCGCCCGAGGGAATCGGCGCCCACCCGGCTCAGCCACGCCACGTTGAACCCCAGGCGCGACAGGCCGATGGCGACGTTGCTGTCGGCGCCGGCAATGCGTTTATGAAACTGCGCGACCTGGGCCAGGTCGCCGGTCTGTTCGGCGACAAACATCGCCATGGTTTCACCAAACGACAGGATATCGATCTCAGACATGGGCATTCTCCACGCGGGGCTGGCCAAGGACGGCGAGGGCGGCGACCTGCTGTGCGGTGACCTGCACCAGATCATCACCTTGCAGCGGAAATTCCACGGCCCGGGTAATACCTTGAGTCATGTGCTTGAGCAGTTGTTCCCACAGATGCAGGTCGGCGGCGCCCGGCGGCAGGGCCACCAGTTTGCCGTCGGCGCGCCGGGCCACGGCTTTACAGTGCAGGTAGTCCACATGCCGGCCCAGCAGGCGCGCGGCGGTGGTCGCGGATTGGTCCTGCCATTGCCAGTTGCCGATATCGAAGGTCATTTTTACCGGCACGGCCAGGCGCTCGACTTCGTTGAAAAAGCGCTGCATCGGCTCGATGCGCCCGCCGTGCAGGGTCTGGTCGTTCTCCACCAGCAGCGTGACCGGATGCCGGTTGAGCAGGGCGCTCAAGCTGTCCAGGTCATTGGTGTCGGTGAAATAGCCCAGGGAGACTTTCAGCCAGCGGGCGCCGAATGCCTGGGCGCGGTCGAGGGTGGCGGCCAGTTCGGCGTTGGGTTGCGAGCGGCCGGCCACCCAGAGTTCCAGGGGCGAGGAGAACACGCATTCCAGGCCTTGATCGGCCGCGGCTTGCGCCAGTTCCAGCGGTTGTTCGGTGGTCAGCAGTTCTTCGCGCCATTCGATACGTTGCGCGCCAGCGGCGGCCAGCACCGAGACGAAACTCAGCTGACCCTGCTGGCGGACCAGGTCGGCGCCGTAGCTGGAAAGGCTGATGGAGACGGGGTATTTAGGCATTGTTGTGGACCTCTGAAACCGGTTTCATTTTTATTCGCAAAATAAACGTGTGGGAGCGGGATTGCCTGCGATGGCGGCGGTCAGCCGACTACTGCTTCGCCGGAGAAACCGTTATCGCAGGCAAGCCAGCTCCCACAAGGGATTGGGTCGAGCCCCGGATGATCAGTTGTGGCAAGAAATCCAGGGTGCGCGTCGGCTCGGTATCGCCGCGCAAACGCTTGAGCAAGCAGTCGAAGGCCTTGGCGCCAATGGCCTCGGTGGGCTGGGCGAGGGCGGTGATGCCGTTGCCCACCAGCGGGTACCAGTCGAGGTCATCCAGGGCGATCAGGCCTACGTCATCAAACAGGGCGCAGCCTAGATTTTTCAATGCACGGGTACAGGCCAGTGCCGCGATTCCGTTGGCGCAGAACAACGCCTTGGGGCCGGATTTGGCCAGAAACTTTCGCAGACGCTGTTCCAGCTCGCCGTCCAACTCCAGTACGGCGCCGGTCAACGTCGGACGGTTGGCAATTTCCGCCTTGAAACTGTCCAGGCGCTCAAGCCGCGAGCTGGTGCCGTCGGTGGCTTCAGTCACCAACAGCAGGTCGCGATAGCCTTGCTGTTCCAGGTGCTCCACGGCCATGCGCACCGCCACCGGGTTATCCAGCCCCACTAGGTCGCTGTGCAGCGGCTCGACCTTGCGGTCCACCAGGACCAGGGGCATTTCCCGTTGCAGTTCCAGCAATTGGTCCAGGTGATGGCCGAGGGTATTCACGATCAGCCCTTCGATATTGTAGGCACGCAGGGCCGCCAGGTGCTGGCGCTCCTGCTCGTCATCGCGGTCGGTGTTGCACACCACCAGGCTGTAGCCGTGCTGGCGGCAGGCGGTTTCCACGCCATGCATCACGGCAATCGAATAGGGGTTGCGGATATCGGCGACGAGCATGCCGATAAGGCGGGTACGTCCACGTTTCAGGCCGCGGGCCATTTGGTTCGGGCGGTAGCCGAGTTCGTCGATGGCCTGCTCGATGCGCAGGGCGATGGCATCGGAGAGCAGGGCACGGTCGTCGCCGATAAAGCGCGACACGCTGGCTTTGGAAACGCCGGCACGCTCGGCGACGTCAAGCATGGTTACGCGGCTGCGCTGGGCGGCGGAAAATGAGGTCACGCTAGAGCCTTTCTTATTAGGGTGGGTGTTGCACTGAAACCGGTTTCAGAAAACACCAGCGGGCCCGCTTCGTCAAGAAAATCTTCGCTGCTCCAACCCGGGCCCTTGCTGGTGAAATCCGACGAGTGGCAGCGAGACCTGTTAGATCTGACAGTATCCGCAGGCGTGGGGGAGGTGTTCAATTGGCCCAACAGCGCGGGTTCGCAGGAACTGATGAAAGCCCGCACGTGGAGAGGGTGTGAGTAACGGGAGGTTTCGATGAGCATCCGTAAGGTGGGGAAATCCAGTGTGAATGGACCAGTGGGTCCAGGTGGCATTTTGGTGATGGACGCGCCCGAGGTCGTCGAAGCATTGCCGGACGGGTTGGTGCCCGCACGTTTTTATTTCGCCGATCTTGAGGTGGTTGTTCCAAGCCCGTGGGGGATTTTACCGTCCCCCGGCAGAGACCAGTATCTTGTATTCGAGTGGAATGTACGGGGGGCTCGTCCCACCGATGCTCCAGCCATCCTGCTGCCAAATCCAATGACCCCGGCAGACTTTCCGTTCCCGGTGCAAATACCGCAGGCATTCATGCTGAACAGCGCCGTTGTCGATCTCAAGTACCGCGTGCACAACCGCACGCCGATGAGTCCAAGCTTCGACGAGTCCGAAGTGCTGACTATCAGAATCGACCGTGACACCCCTGGCGGAGGCGCCTTGCTGCCACCGGCCATTTTTCCCGTCGACCCGATTACCGAAGCTTACCTGATTGCCAATCCTCAGGTGCCGATGGAAATCCCGGGGGGCTACCTGGGGCGCGAGGTGGGGGACACGGTGCTGCTGTACTTTTCTGATATGGATTTGCTGCCTACGGGCGCACCTACCCGTGTTTCGTTGCCGTTGACCAGCGCAACTGGCCGGATATTTGTCGACGTGCCCAGTGATGTCTTCCGCAATTACCCAGGGGCTTTGTTTCTTTTTTGTTTCTACCGGTTGGAAGATCGTGCCGGTAATGTCAACCCGCTGTTCTCGCAGGTGGCTCGGGTAGGGCTGCAAACCAGTCTTCCACCCGTCACTTATCCTCGGCCTAGCTACCCTCAGGCGGCAACAAATGCCAGGGGAGTCATGACCTGCGACAACCAACCTCCTATCTGGTCGGGCGTAGAGGTGTTCGTTGCCGCTCATGCGGATATTCACGACGGGGATCTGGTGACGATGCGGTTCCAGGGTTACGACCAAAGCCCTGACGTCAACCCAGACCCCGCCATCGTTGAGACCCTCGAGCATTATTGGGATGGCGTCGTTGATGCATCGGGTTACAGCTTCTGGATTCTTGATGTCGAGCGTTTGATCCGCCCGTTAAAAGTGAATGCGGGAGGCGGGGCGAGCTACATGGTGAGCAGGGGCGGTATCCCGGTTGGGCTCTCGTCCACCAGGTTTGTGCAGTTTGATCGCGTAGTAAACAGCTCGCAGCCAGAGTTTACTTATTGCTGGATTGACGGTAACGGCCCTGAGCCGTAAGCCCCGTTGCTTCAAGCTTTGAAACGCCGTCACATGCCGAGCGTTCCAGGAATGTCTGAAGGTTTTTTTGAAGAGCATTTATAGGCCGAACATCCTTCGGCTGGAGAGGCTGTGCCCAGGTTTCAGTCCCCGAGGATGAATCGGGCCGGGGACTTTTTTGAGTATCAATGCGGCGCCTACCTTAAATAGCAAGGAGAAACCGAAATGAGCAGCAACCCTAAAGTCAGTGATACACCAGGGACTTTGGCTTTCCCTGCACCTCAGATTCAAGAAGCGTTGGATGATGCAACGGGCCTTATTCCCGCCAGGCTTGCCAGCGTGGGAATAACGCTGGATCTCAGCGCCGGCGGGATTCCACGGCCTACTGACTGGATGTCAGTCGAAATTCGCCCTGTCAGGCTTCCGACCGTACCCTGGTCCACCCTGGTCCCCGTCTTCCAGCTCATGGTGACACCGGTCACCCGGTTCGTTCCAGCCCCGCCCCCTGAGTTTGAACATGGCCTTTATGAACTCAAAAACACCCACTACCGTAATGCTGGCGGCGTACCCGGCCCGGCCTTAGACGAATCGGATCCCGCGCCATTCAGGGTCGACACCATTGCACCCTATGCGGTAGCGACGTCCCGTGAAAACCCGACTGCTCCTGTCTTCCAAAATGCGCCGCCGGGCACGAACATTGACAATGCATTTCTGATTACTGAAGGTGGGCTGGAGATTACCATCCCTCCAAACACCTATGGTCCGCAGACGGGGCGCTATGAGGTCGGAGACACTATCAACCTCTATTTCAGTCCGAACATGTTTCCAAATGACGCGTATCTGGTGACTGGCACAGGCTTACCGATGACGCCGGCGGGTGCCACCTTTTTCCTGCCGACAGATGAGATCCTCCGACTCTCCCCGGGCGGTGGCCGGATGTATCTCTTCTACACCATCACTGATCGGGCCGGTAATACCAGCGCCCTTGCGTTCAATGACTTCCGTGACATTCAATTGTTGGCAAACCCGGTCCCCTTGGAGCCGTTTCTGCCGCTGGCTCCGGACGATACAGACGATTTACTCGATATCGCGGATTACCGGCAAGGGATCGTACTTCATATCAGAGACTACCTTAACAATGCACCAGGGCTTGACCAGTTCGAAGTGCAGTGGGAAGCGCAGCCCTATGGTCCGCAGTCACCGCCGTTGTCCACGTTCCCAGTGATCTTCGACAATATGAATGACGCAATCAAGGCGGCCTATACGGCGACGCTCGGTCCGCAGTCGGTGACTGTGGGTTACCGGATTGATCGCAGGGGTATCTTTCACCCTTCTCCGTCTAAAACGGTGCGGCTTGACTTGTCGGTGGAAGGTCCCGAACTGCCGGGCACCTTAGAGCCCGGCTCCGTGAATCCGGCACTGAACCTGGCACAAGTGTTTGGTACGGGTCCCACACCTGTGCTGAACGAACTGCACGCTCAAGACGCTGAGCTGCCCGTCAGGATCGACATTCCACTCTGGACCATTGCTGCATTGCCCCATGCCAACAATCAGTTCTACCTGTTGTGGGGGCTTTCCCAGGAGCGTGTCGGGCCCTTTAACTTAAGCACTACGGTGCCCGGTGACACTGCTACGTTCCAAATTCCCTGGGAGGTGGTTGCCCGTCATGGCAATGGCCCGCAGCCGGTCAGCTATGTCGTGACTGGCCCTGGTACCACCAATGAAAACCCCTCAGGCATCACGACCGTCAACGTTATCGGCGCTGTCACGGTGGTACTGGCGCCCGCAGAGTTTTTGCGCCTTGATATTAACGGAGAGTGGTCTTGCCAGTCGTTGCTCATCCGGACTCCCGGTGCGATACCTGTGCTCTATGGCGAGATTTTCATCCCTGGTGACCCAAGGCTGGTCGTGGGGAATACCGTGACCGTCACGCTCACGATCTTCAACGACTTCCCCGCGCTCCCACCGGGTCCCTTTACAGAGACGATTACCAGTGCGCCGTTGACGCGGGATATGGTGGACAATGGCTTTAATGTTCAGGTGGATTACCGTCCATTTCTGGCCCAGACGTTCTACGGATCTGCCGAGGTCACCTACACCTCGGAGTTGGACACCGGGGCGATAGGGCGCGGCGAACTGGCAACGGAGCCGACCGGGTTTTCAAACCCCAACTCCTACTGCGACGGGGTAGAGTATAGGCCTTGAAATTAATCAGGTGATGGCACCACAAAAGGGAAGCATGGCTTCCCTTTTGTGCGTCTGACTGCTGCGAAACCTTTTTCCTACTCTCCTTATTGCCTGTCATTTTTTATATTCGGATTAATCCTACATCAACGGGTATCTCTACTGCGTAATCTCTGCGCCGCACAGGGTGAGGCTCCATTCCGAGAGAACGAGCCAAACCGTTTTCAAAGGCTCTATTACAGAGAGTGACCCCTCCAATGTCGGTATTAGCAAACTTCGAGCTCAAGCCCTTGAGCAAGATGATGAAAGTTCCAACCATTACTTTTCTTGTATTCGCCGCCGTTCAAACGACGGCTCAAGCCGGTCAACTGACTGGCGAATCAAAAACCATCGACGCCAGTGAGTTGAACAATGACTGGCAACTGGACCAGAAGTCCGACCTGACACTTAACGGTGCGCAGGCACGACATATCCTTGTCAACGACTCGGCGCTGATCGTCAACGCCGGCAGCCGGGTTGATGATATTCGCGCCACCCAGGGCTCCACGGTCAGCCTCGACGGCGCCACGGTTACGTCGAATCACGCGACGTTTGGCGCAGTACGCCTGGACGACAGCTCTGCAATCATCAGTAACAGCAGCATCACCAGCAACACCACGATCGGCCTGCAAGCCTTCGAGTTTCTGGGGTCGTCCCAAGGCGGAATTGCGCATGTATTCAACAGCGCTATCCGCGGCGTCCTCGGTGGGGCAATGGCCTATGGCAACAGTGAACTGAACTTCAACCAGAACACCCTGGTGGAAGGCACTGGCGCCGACAGCTATGGCGTATTGCTCAATGGTGCGACCGCCAATGCCAGCCAAAGCAGGATTATCGGTGGCAAGAACGGCGTGGTTTTTACCGACGATTACGACAGCGGTGCCGTGGGCAAACTGGTCCTGGATAACTCCCGTGTCGAAGGTCGCAGCGGTTCCGCCATCGTCGTTAAAGGCGAGTTCGGTTCAGCTCCGGAAGCTGAAATCGACGTGCGCAATGGTTCCACCTTGATCGGCGGCAACGGTACGTTGCTGGAAGTCACCGGTGGTGGTGTGGCCAGCATGAATGTCGATAATAGCCGTTTGATTGGCAATGTCATTGTCGAGGACGGCAGTACTGCGCGTCTGAGCCTGCAGAACAATGCCGGCTTGACCGGTCAGTTGCACAACGTCGCCAGCCTGAGCGTAGGCGATCATTCTTTTTGGGAGTTGACCGGTGATAGTCAGGTAGGGGCCTTGAGCCTGGCCGGCGGCACTGTAAAGTTTGGCGCCCCCGACGAATTTTTTCAGTTGGATCTGGAGAGCCTTGACGGCAACGGTACGTTTGTCATGGGTACCGATTTCGCCCAGGGCAAGACTGACTTCCTGAACATCACAGGTGACGCCACCGGCAACCACAGCCTGTTGCTGGCAGCCAGCGGCGCCGAGCCGGTGAAGCCGGAAGAGATCCGCGTCGTGCATACCGGAGGCGGTGACGCCGAGTTTTCCCTGGTGGGGGACAAGGTGGATGTGGGAGCCTACTCGTACGGCCTGAAAAAAGACGGGACCGACTGGTTCCTTGACCCAAACAATCGCTCCATCAGCCCGGGTACCCGTTCGGTGCTGGCGTTGTTCAACACCGCACCGACCGTGTGGTACGGCGAAGCAACCTCGTTGCGTACCCGTATGGGCGAACTGCGCTTCGAGCCGGGGCAGGCTGGTTTGTGGGTTCGTGGTTATGGCAACAAGTACAACGTGGCCGACGGCAGCGGTGTGGGCTACACCCAGAACCAGCAGGGTTTCTCCCTGGGTGCCGACATGCCGTTGGCCGACAGCCAGTGGCTGATCGGCGCCATGGTCGGTCACAGCAGCTCCGACCTGAACCTCAAGCGTGGTACCTCGGGTAACGTCAAGAGCTACTACATAGGGGGTTACGCAACCTGGATGGACGAGGAGAGTGGCCTGTACTTTGACGCAGTGGCCAAGCTCAACCGTTTCCAAAACGAGTCCAAGGTCGGGCTGAGCGATGGCACCAGCTCCAAGGGCAAGTACACCAATACCGGTGGCGGCCTGTCGGCAGAGTTCGGGCGTAACATCAAGCTGGGCGACGACTTCTTTATCGAGCCTTATGCCCAGTTGTCCACCGTGGTCATCCAGGGTGCCAATTACAACCTGGACAATGGTCTGCAAGCGAAGGGTGAAAGAACCCGTTCGATCCTGGCCAAGGCCGGTGCCACCGTGGGGCGCAACATCCAGCTCGACAGCGGCAGCGTGGTTCAGCCGTACCTGCGTGCCGCGAGGGTGCATGAGTTTGCCAACAACAATAAAGTCGCGGTGAACAACAACGTGTTCAACAATGACTTGTCCGGTTCGCGTAACGAGTTTGGTGCTGGCGTTGCGGTTAAACTGTCGCAGAACCTGCAGTTGCATGCGGACTTTGAACACAGCAGTGGTCAGAAAATTGACCAGCCCTGGGGGGCCAACGTAGGCGTTCGTTACTCCTGGTAAGTCGTCGCAGATAAAAAAGCCCGTATCGAAAGATACGGGCTTTTTTGCGTTTGCTTGGGGTCAGCTTAAAAGGTCAAAGATGATTGCTAACGAATGTGGGTTGCCATGGGGATCTTTCTCGGTATTTCCAATAACCTGGCCCTTGATTTTAATAATGCCCTCCACCAGACCCTCGATAACCAATTCTCCCTGGATGCAACGCACTGCGTAATGCTCCGTGGGAGACTTTACGGAATACCAGACCCTGACTTTTGTGAACTCGGAGTCTTCCAGCCGTATGATTTTATCCATTTCGATATTATCAGGGACTTGGACATAAAACTCCTTGATCGTAACCGAATTGTCCGCGTGACGGCCGTTGATGACGTATATGCCTTGGGCGAAGTCGTGTACTACCGTCTTGGTCTGGGGGTGCAGAATAATTGAATCGACACTCACCGTGCAGAGGCCTGTGGCGGTACGCGCCCTGGGCTGCCGCCGTTTTTGTTGGGCGGGGGTTAACTGGTGCGCTTGTGCTGACATGATCGCTTCTCCATCGTCGATGATTGTGCGAAAACCAGGGTGAAAGTCATTCTGGTCAGGCTATGAAATAGCAACGTTGTCCGGTCTGTAAACTGTCAAAAGTCACAGTTTACAAAGCCTGTTTTCTGCGAGTGAACGACCCACAGGCTTGTTGATAGGCTTGGGATTATTAGACGCCGTTCCTGCGGCCTGTCTACTGGTATAAATGACAGTCTAATCCGCCCGTTTTTAACTTCCTTTAATGCTAAAGGCACGCCATACCATTGCCGGTCAGATCATCACGCTCAACCAGGTAGAGCCCAGCAGCAACAACGCCATGCATTGATTGAAACGCTGAATTGCCCGGGGTGAGCGAAACAGCCGGCTTGATCCTGCACCGAGCACTGCCCACGCGCCGAGGCAAGGCAGGGAAATCAGGAAGAACGCCAGGGACAGGTACAGCACGTGGCTCTGGCGCTCGTCGCCATCGCCGGCGAACACACTGACCACCGCCACCGCCATCATCCAGGTCTTGGGATTCACCAGCTGCAGGCTGGCGCTGCCCGCCAGGCCCACGGGTTTTTTGTGCGTGGTGTCCGGTGTAATGGCTTGCGCCGGGGCGCTGAAAATCTGCCACGACAAATAGGTCAGCCAGGCCACCCCGGTCCATTGCAGGGCGGTTTGCACCTTCGGCAACTGTGCGAGGGGCTGGCCGAATCCCGATCCCACCACCAGCACAATGCCCGCTGCCCCGGCACACGCGCCCAGTACGATCGGCAAGGCGGCATTGAAACCATGGCGGGCACTGTTGCTCAGCACCAGGATATTGGTCGGGCCGGGGGTGATGGAGGCGACGAAGGCGAACAACAGAAAAGGCAGCAAGGTGGGGAACATGGCAATGCGACTCCGGTAGGCAGATCAATGGAGTCGATCTTCACAAGCCGGGCGGTTACCTGTCTGGAAGATTTGAGCAACGCTTGCGGTAGGCCGCCGGGGTGAGGCCATAGGCCCGCACGAACCAGCGGCCCAGATGGCTTTGATCGGCAAACCCCAGGGCGGTCGCGACCTCGGCGGGCGCTTCGCCCCTGGCCAGGAGGTACCGTGCGCGGGCCAGGCGCAGTTGCACCAGATACGCATGGGGCGGCAAGCCGAAGGCACTCTTGAAGGCGCGGGTCAGGCGGAAGCGGTCGACACCGGTGGCCAGCGCCAACGCGTCCATGCCGATGTCCTGATGCAAGTGGGCGTGCAAGTATTCCCGGGCCTTGTGGGCCACCTGCGGCAAACGTGGGTCTTCGCGATAGCGTTGGCGCCAGTGCAACTGGCCGGTCAGGCGTTCCAGCAAATGGCCGAGGGCGCTCTGGCGCACGATGCGCAGTTCGCCGTCGTGCAGGCTTTGAAACGCCTGGCTGGTGGCGAGCGCCAGGTGCGGATCGCTGGCAAGGGTGGTGGCAAACCCCAGTTGCCTGTTGGCCGGGGCTTCCTCGAACACCGCCGCCACTTCGCGCTCCAGCCAGACAGGGTCGAGGTACAGCATGCGGTAGGTAAACCCGGCCTCGGTGGGGGCGTGGCCGTCATGGATTTCCCCCGGCTCCAGCAGGAACACCTTGCCCGGTGTGCTGTGATGGCGGGTGCTGCGGCAATTGAATTGCTGCACACCTTGCTCCGTGACGCCCACCAGGTAGCTGTCGTGCCAGTGCGGGTCGTAGGCGTGGCCCTCGAAATGCGCGCGCAGGGTCTCGATGCCGGTGTCGGCGTCCTGAGCCAGATCGATCCAGTTGTGAGCGGCCATAAAACACCTATGGAGTGGAACCTTGCAGGAGCGAGCAAGCTCGCTCCTGCAAGGGTTAGCGTCTAGAAGGTTTGTGCAGCCTCATCCAAACAATCCGGCGGCGATGTTGATCGAGAACCCCAGAATCGCCGTGTTGAACAGAAACCCGATCAACGATTGCCCCAGCACCACCTTGCGCATGGTACGCGTGGCAACCCCGACATCCGCCGTTTGCACCGCCACGCCGATGGTGAACGAGAAGTACAGGAAGTCCCAGTAATTGGGCGTGCGTAAATCCTCGGCAAAGCGCAATGCCGGCTCGGGGCCGTCCCAGGTGTAATACAGGCGCGCATAGTGCACGCTGAAAATCACCCCGATCAGCAACCATGAGCCAACCACTGTCAGGCCGGTAAAACCGTAGTGCAACAGGCGCTGGCTATCGCTCAGGTCCTTGGTGCCCACCAGGTTCAGGGTGATGGTGGCCAGGCTGGCAATCGCCGCGATGCACACCATGAACAACACCAGGCCGGCGTTCTCGTCCTCGATCTCGGCGATGCGTTTTACATCGTCGGCGCGGGAGTGGCTGGTGAGCCACAGCATCAGCACCAGGTAGGTCCAGACGCCTGCGTTCCAGCCGATGAGGATTTTGCTGATGATCGTATCGGCGGGAGCCAGGAGCCCCACCGCCAGGCCCAAGACGGCGGCGGAGGACAGGCGAGGGTGGGTGCGTGCGAGGAAGGGCATGGCGCTCACAAATCAGGGATGTGTAAGCACCATAGCGCATTTATGACGTGTGGCGCTTGCGCACCAGCTTCATGACCACTACGAAGAACACCGGCACAAACACCACCGCCAGCGTCGCGGTAATCATCCCGCCGATCACCCCGGTACCAATGGCCTGCTGGCTGGCCGAGCTGGCGCCCGTGGCAATCGCCAACGGCACCACACCGAGGATGAAGGCCAGGGACGTCATGATGATTGGCCGCAGGCGCAAGCGTGCGGCTTTCAACGTGGCGTCGATCAGGTCTTCACCCTGGTCATACAGGTCCTTGGCAAACTCGATGATCAGGATCGCGTTCTTCGCCGACAGGCCAATGATGGTAATCAGGCCGACCTTGAAGAACACATCGTTGGGCATCCCGCGCAAGCTTACGGCCAATACCGCGCCGAGCACGCCGAGGGGTACCACCAGCAGCACCGAGGTCGGAATCGACCAGCTCTCATACAGCGCCGCCAGGCACAGGAACACGATCAGCAGCGACAGGCCGAGCAGCAGCGGTGCCTGGGAACCGGACAAACGCTCCTGCAACGACAGGCCGGTCCATTCCTGGCCGAGGCCCGCAGGCAACTGGCTGACCAGGCGTTGAATTTCTTCCATCGCCTCGCCCGTACTGTGGCCCGGCGCCGATTCACCGGAAATCGCGATGGCCGGGTAACCGTTATAACGCGTCAACTGGGCCGGGCCCTGGATCCAGCGCGCTTCGACAAAGGCCGACAGCGGCACCATCTTCCCGGCGTTGTTGCGCACATGGATCTTCATCAGGTCGGCCACCTGGCTGCGCTGATCACCTTCGGCCTGCACCACCACCCGCTGCATGCGGCCCTGGTTGGGGAAGTCGTTGATATAGGCCGAACCGATGGCCGAAGACAGCACATTGCCGATATCGGCAAAGGAAATGCCCAGGGCGTTGGCTTGCTTGCGGTCCACCTCCAGCTGTACTTGCGGAGCTTCGGCCAGGGCGCTTTCACGCACGTTGGCCAGGATCGGGCTTTTCTCGGCAGCGGCCAGCAGTTCGGTACGGGCCTCCATCAAGGCGGCATGGCCCACGCCACCCCGGTCTTGCAGGCGGAACTCGAAACCACTGGAGGTGCCCAGGCCATCTACCGGCGGTGGCAGGATCGCATAGGCAATCGCGTCCTTCAGCTCGGTAAAGGCCGCGTTGGCACGGTCTGCAATGGCTGCAGCGGAATCCTCGCTGCTGCGTTCCGACCAATCCTTGAGCGTGGTAAACGCCAGCGCGGCGTTCTGCCCCGAGCCGGAGAAGCTGAAGCCCATGATCATCGTGGTATCACCCACGCCCGGCTCGCCGGCGTTGTGTGCCTCGATCTGCTCGGCGACCTGCACCGTGCGGTTCTTGCTCGCACCCGGCGGCAGCTGGATATCGGTAATGGTGTAACCCTGGTCTTCCACTGGCAGGAACGAGGAGGGCAGGCGGGCGAACAACACCCCAAGCCCCACCACCAGCACCAGATAGATCAGCAGGTAACGCCCGCTGCGCTTGAGGGCATAGGCCACCCAGCCTTCATAGCGGTCGGTGAACTGTTCGAAGCGCCGGTTGAACCAGCCGAAAAAGCCGCCTTTCTCATGGTGCTCGCCCTTGGCAATCGGCTTGAGCAAGGTCGCGCACAGGGCCGGGGTCAAGGTCAGGGCGAGGAATGCCGAAAACAGGATCGAAGTGGCCATCGACAACGAGAACTGCTGATAGATCACCCCCACCGAGCCCGGCATGAACGCCATCGGCAGGAACACCGCCACCAGCACCAGCGTGATGCCGACAATCGCCCCGGTAATCTGGCCCATGGCCTTGCGCGTAGCCTCTTTGGGCGACAGGCCCTCGGTGACCATGATCCGCTCGACGTTCTCCACCACCACAATCGCATCGTCCACCAGGATGCCGATGGCCAATACCATGCCGAACATGGTCAGCACGTTGATCGAGAAACCCAGCAACAGCATCGTCGCAAAGGTGCCCATCAGCGCGATGGGCACTACCAGCGTCGGGATCAATGTGTAGCGGATGTTTTGCAGGAACAGGAACATCACCGCAAACACCAGCAACATCGCTTCGCCCAGGGTGTACACCACCTTGGTGATGGAGACCTTCACGAACGGCGAAGTGTCGTACGGGATCTTGTACTCAACGTTGGCCGGGAAGTAGCGCGCCAGTTCGTCCATCTTCGCCCGCACTAAAGTCGCGGTGCTCAAGGCGTTGGCGCCCGGCGACAGCTGCACGCTGACGGCGGTGGACGGCTTGCCGTTCAGGCGGGTGGAGAACTGGTATTCCTGGCTGCCGATTTCCACCCGTGCCACGTCACCGACGCGCACGGTGGAACCGTCCGGATTGGCCTTGAGCACGATGTCGGCAAATTCAGCCGGGGTCGACAGCTGGCCTTTCACCAGGATCGACGCGGTGATTTCCTGAGTCTTGGTGCCCGGCAAATCACCGATGCTGCCCGCTGATACCTGGGCGTTCTGCGCCGATATGGCCGCGTTGACGTCGGCCGGGGTCAGGTTGAAGCCGATCAGCTTCTGCGGGTCGATCCAGATTCGCATTGCGCGCTCGGCGCCGTACAGTTGGGCCTTGCCCACACCGTCCAGGCGCTTGAGTTCGTTCATCACGTTGCGCGCCAGGTAATCGCTGAGCGCTACGTCATCGAGCTTGCCGTCGCTGGAGGTGAGGGTGACCAGCAGCAGGAAGCCGGCGGAGACCTTCTCCACCTGCAAGCCTTGCTGTGTCACTGCTTGGGGCAGGCGCGGCTCCACGGCCTTGAGACGGTTCTGCACATCGACCTGGGCCATTTCCGGGTCGGTGCCCGGCTGGAAGGTCGCGGTGATGGTGGCCGAACCGAGGCTGCTCTGGGATTCGAAATACAGCAGGTGATCGGCACCGTTAAGCTCCTGCTCGATCAGGCTGACCACGCTTTCGTCCAGGGTCTGCGCGGAGGCGCCCGGGTACACGGCGTAGATCTCGACTTTCGGCGGCGCGACGTTGGGGTACTGCGCCACCGGCAACTGCGGGATGGCGAGGGCGCCGGCCAGCAGGATAAACAGGGCGACCACCCAGGCGAAGATCGGGCGGTCAATAAAGAACTGCGGCATTGTGAACGATTCCTTTCTTACTGGCCGGATGCCTGGGCGATGGGCGCGGGGCTGTCGTCAACCTGGACTTTCTCGCCAGGGCGGGCGTGTTGCAGGCCTTCGACGACGATACGGTCACCGGCCTTGAGGCCGCTGGTCACCACCCAGCGGTCATTGACCACCGAACCCAGTTCTACCGGCTGCTGGCTCACGGTTTGCTCGGCGTCCAGCAGCAACACCATCGGGATCCCGGCGCTGTCGCGGGTGATCGCCCGTTGCGGCACGCTGATGCCTTGCTGGTCGACGGCTTGCTCCAGGCGTACGCGGATAAAGCTGCCGGGCAGCAGGTCGAGGTCTGGGTTGGGGAACTCGCTGCGCAAGATGATCTGCCCGGTGCCCGGGTCGACGCTGATCTCGGCGAACAGCAACTTGCCCGGCAGCGGGTACAGGCTGCCGTCATCCTGGATCAGCGTGGCCTTGGCCTGGTCCTGGCCGACTTGCTTCAAGTGCCCGGCGCGAAAGGCCCGGCGCAGGTCGTTCAGCTCGCGGGTGGATTGGGTCAGGTCGGCGTGGATCGGGTCCAGTTGCTGGATCAGCGCCATCGGCGTGGCCTCGTTCTGGCCCACCAGGGCGCCTTCGGTCACCAGCGCGCGGCCGATGCGCCCGGAAATCGGCGCGGTGACGGTGGCATAGCCCAGGTTCAACTTGGCTCGCTGTACGGCGGCCTGGTTGGCGGCCACATCGGCTGCGGTCTGCCGGGCAGCGGCGCGGGCGTTGTCGTATTCCTGGCCGCTGATGGCGTTGCCTTCCACCAGTTGGCTGTAGCGCTGCTCTTGCAGGCGCGCCTGGAACGCATTGGCCTCGGCCTTGCGCAGGCTGGCCTGGGCGCTGTCGAGGTCGGCCTTGAACGGCGCCGGGTCAATCCGGAACAGCACATCGCCCTGTTTCACGTCGTGACCTTCCTTGAACACCTGTTGCAACACCACGCCGGCCACCCGGGCGCGCACTTCGGCGATGCGCGGTGCGGCAATGCGCCCGCTCAGCTCGCTGGTGATGGACAGGGGCTTGGCTTCAAGGGTTTCGATCCGCACCTTGGCCAGCGGTGCCTCGGCGGCTTCGTCCGCCGACTTGCCACACGCGCTCAGCGCCAGTGTCAGGGCCAACAGGCAAAACGGCGCAAACAGATTCTTCGACATGCTCATATCCCAATATTGACTGGCGCATCCTACGGTCGCCCCCGCCACAGTGCTGTGAAGCTCTGTAGGTGGTGTGTGAAGAAATGTAAGGTGCGGCCCACAGATGCACGCGGGCGTATATCCTTCATAACCGCCGAACCTTACACGATCTTCCTGACACCGAAGATCAAATGTGGGAGCGGGCTTGCTCGCGAAAGCGGTGTGTCAGCCGCCGTATGCGTTAACTGAAACACCGCTTTCGCGAGCAAGCCCGCTCCCACATTGGATTTGCGTACTACTCAGAAATTGTATTATTTGGAAATACCATGCCCAACATTCTTCTGGTGGAAGACGACGCCGCGCTCTCCGAATTAATCGCCAGTTATCTGGAACGCAACGGCTATCACGTCAGTGTGCTCAGCCGTGGCGACCATGTGCGTGAGCGCGCGCGGCTCAATCCGCCGGACCTGGTGATCCTCGACCTGATGCTGCCGGGCCTCGACGGCCTGCAAGTCTGCCGGTTGCTGCGGGCCGACTCGGCCACGCTGCCGATCCTGATGCTCACCGCCCGGGACGACAGCCACGACCAAGTGCTGGGCCTGGAAATGGGCGCCGACGACTACGTCACCAAACCCTGCGAGCCCCGGGTATTGCTGGCCCGTGTACGGACCCTGCTGCGCCGCAGCAGCCTCACCGAACCCCAGGTGGCCAACGACCAGATCCTGATGGGCAACCTGTGCATCGACTTGTCGGAACGCACCGTGACCTGGCGCGACCAGCCGGTTGAGCTGTCCAGCGGTGAATACAACCTGCTGGTGGTACTGGCCCGGCACGCCGGCGAAGTGCTCAGCCGCGACCAGATCCTGCAGCGCCTGCGAGGCATCGAATTCAACGGCACCGACCGCTCGGTGGACGTGGCGATCTCCAAGCTGCGACGCAAGTTCGACGACCACGCAGGCGAGGCGCGCAAGATCAAGACCGTGTGGGGCAAGGGCTACCTGTTCAGCCGTTCCGAGTGGGAATGCTGAGCCATGTTTCGTGTCCTGATTCGGCTGTACCTGATCACCATCGTCACCTTCGCCGCCGCGATCTACCTGGTTCCGCGGGCGGTGATCCAGCTGTTTGAACACCGTTACATGAGCTACAACATCGAGCAGTCCCGGGGAATGCAAAGCCTGATCGTCAAGGAATACCAGCGGGTGCCGGTGGAGCAGTGGGCCAATGTCACCGTGCGCCTGTCGGCGGATTTTGCCCCGCTCAAGGTGCAACTGCTGCGCATCCAGGACGCCAGCTACACCCCGGAAGAACAGCGCCTGCTGGAAAAGGACCAGATGGTGGTGCGCCTGGGGGAGTGGGGCTGGGCGGACGACGTCAGCTCGCCCCTGGACGACCAACTGGTGGTCAAGGTCTCGGTCCCGCCGGACCCGCTGGACATGAACCTGTTGTACTGGAGCATGAACGTGCTGATCGGCGCGGCGCTGCTGGCGTGCCTGTTGTTCTGGCTACGGCCCCACTGGCGCGACCTTGAACGCCTGAAAAGTACTGCTGCGCAACTGGGTCAGGGCGACCTTGCGGCACGCACAAAAATCCCCCCCAGCTCCAACATCGGCAGCCTGGCGGCGGTGTTCGACACCATGGCCAACGACATCGAACAGTTGCTCAATCAACAGCGTGACTTGCTCAATGCGGTCTCCCATGAACTGCGTACGCCACTGACCCGCCTGGACTTCGGCCTGGCCCTGGCGCTGTCCGACGACCTCCCTGCGGCCAGCCGCGAACGCCTGCAAGGGCTGGTGGCGCACATTCGTGAGCTGGACGAGCTGGTGCTGGAGCTGCTGTCTTACAGCCGCCTGCAAAACCCGGCGCAAACACCCGAGCAGGTGGAAGTGGTGCTGGATGAGTTCATCGACAGCATCCTGGGCAGCGTCGACGACGAGCTGGAAAACCCCGATATCGTGATGGATGTGGTGCTGGATTGCGCGGTGGAGCGCTTCACCCTGGACCCGCGCCTGACCGCCCGGGCCCTGCAAAACCTGCTGCGCAACGCCATGCGCTATTGCGAGCGGCGGATTCAGGTGGGCGTGAAGGTGTGCCCCAAGGGCTGTGAGATCTGGGTGGACGATGACGGCATTGGTATTCCGGTGGATCAGCGGGAGCGGATCTTCGAACCGTTCTACCGGCTGGACCGCAGCCGTGACCGCGCCACTGGAGGGTTTGGGCTGGGCTTGGCCATCAGCCGGCGGGCGCTGGAGGCCCAGGGCGGAACATTGACGGCCCAGGCTTCGCCGTTGGGCGGCGCCCGGTTCCGCCTCTGGCTACCGAGCTGAAGAACACCACAAAACCATGTGGGAGCTGGCTTGCCTGCGATAGCGGTGGGTCAGCTTGCATCGTTGTTGACTGATACACCGCCATCGCAGGCAAGCCAGCTCCCACCTGTGATCCTCATCGGTCTTCAGTCCCGCTTTTGGCGCATGCACAGCCTTACCCGCCGTCACACACCCTTGATATAGTTCGGCCCTTATTCCAGTCGCCAGTCAAGGATCACTGCCATGTCCGAATACCAAGCCTTTGTCGTCGAACTCAGCGGCAACGTCGCCCATGTGCAGCTTAACCGCCCGGAAAAGATCAACGCCATGAACGCAGCGTTCTGGACCGAGATCATCGACATCTTCCAATGGGTCGAAGACACCGACGCCGTGCGTGCGGTGGTCATCAGTGGTGCCGGCAAGCATTTCTCCTCCGGTATCGACCTGATGATGCTGGCCTCGGTGGCCAACGAATTCGGCAAGGACGTAGGCCGTAATGCACGTCTGTTGCGACGCAAGATCCTCGAACTGCAAGCTTCCTTCAACGCTATCGACACCTGCCGCAAGCCGGTACTCGCGGCGATCCACGGCTACTGCATCGGTGGCGCCATCGACCTGATCAGCGCCTGTGACATGCGCTATGCCGCCGAAGACGCGCAATTCTCCATCAAGGAAATCGACATCGGCATGGCCGCCGACGTCGGCACCCTGCAACGCCTGCCGCGCATCGTCGGCGACGGCATGCTCCGTGAGCTGGCCTACACCGGCCGCCCGTTCGGTGCCGAAGAGGCCCGCAGCATCGGCCTGGTGAATCGCGTGTACAGCGATCACCAGAGCCTGCTGGCCGGCGTGATGGACATCGCCCGGGAAATTGCCGCCAAATCCCCGATCGCGATCACCGGCACCAAGGCGATGATCAGCTACATGCGTGACCACACGATCAATGACGGCCTGGAATACGTTGCCACCTGGAACTCAGCTATGTTGCAATCCAACGACCTGCGCGTGGCCATCGCGGCCCATATGAGCAAGCAGAAACCCGACTTCGTGGATTGACTGAACATGACCCCAGGCTGGATTACCACAACGCTGCTGGACAACGACGCCCCGGGCGGCTGGGCCGTGGCCCGCAGCCGTGAAGGCTTTTTACACGACCAGAACGGCCCGCTGTTTCCCCGGGAATGGCTCAAGCGCCAGGACCTCTCGGTGTTTGCCGAGCACGGCATCGGCCATCTGGACGGCGAGCCGGTGTACCTGCTGGAACTCAATAGCCCCGCCGATGTACCGGGTTGCGGCTGGCAGGGCCTGCGGGCGTTCATGCTGCAAGGCGACCACACGCTGTACAAAGTCCTCGGCTACGCCGCACAAATCGGCACCTGGGCCCGTGAACACCGGTTTTGCGGCAGTTGCGGCCAGGCGATGGTGCAGGTGCCACGGGAGCGGGCGATGTTCTGCCAGGCCTGTGACCTGCGCAGCTACCCGCGTATCTCGCCGAGCATGATCGTGCTTGTGACCCGTGGCGACGAGATCCTGCTGGCCCGTTCGCCGCGCTTTGTCACGGGCGTCTACAGCACCCTGGCGGGGTTTGCCGAGCCAGGTGAGTCGGCCGAGGACTGCCTGATTCGCGAAGTGCGTGAAGAAGTGCAGGTGGAGGTCAAGAACATCCAGTACATGGGCAGCCAGTGCTGGCCGTTCCCGCACTCGATGATGCTGGGCTTTCACGCCGAGTACGCCGGCGGCGACATCGTGCCCCAGGCCGACGAGATCGAAGACGCGCAGTGGTTCAACATCCATGAGCTGCCGCCGTTGCCGGCGTCACGCTCGATTGCGCGCTACCTGATCGACCTCTACCTGGCCCGTCGTTTAGGCCACGCTGAACCAGTGCTGCCAGGCTAGGCGCACCGTCAGGCCGAGCACCACGGTGATGAACACCGGGCGAATGAACTTGGCGCCGCCGCTGATGGCGCTGCGTGCGCCAAAGAACGCGCCGCACATCACCGAAACGCCCATGCACAGGCCGACAATCCAGTCCACCGAGCCATTGAAAATGAACACCGTCAGCGCCGCCGCGTTGCTGACGAAGTTCATGCTGCGCGCCACGCCGCTGGCCTTTACCAGGTCGATGGGGTGCAACAGCATGGTGCTCACCGTCCAGAACGCCCCGGTGCCGGGGCCGGCCACGCCATCGTAGAAACCCAGGCCGAAGCCCTGGGTGGATTGCCATTTCTTCTTGATCGGCGCGTCGTTATCCAGCGCCGCCTTGGGCGTGCCGCCGAACAGCAAATACAAACCACAGCCGAACACAATCACCGGGAGCATCTTGTTCAGGGTTTCGGCGGGCAGGTAATGGGCGACGACGGCGCCGGTGAGTGCGCCGACCAGGGTGCCGACGATGGCATGCACCCACTGGCGCGGATGAAACAGCTTGCGCCGGTAGAAGGTAAAGCTGGCGGTGGCCGAGCCGAAGGTGGAGCTGAGTTTGTTGGTGCCCAGCACCAGGTGCGGCGGCATGCCGGCAGTCAGCAGGGCAGGCGTGGTGAGCAGGCCGCCACCGCCGGCGATGGCGTCGATGAAGCCGGCGATAAAGGCAACCCCGGCGAGGATCGCCAGGGTGGTGAGGTCAACGCTGAGTTCGAAAGGCATGGGCAAGACTTAGTCGGCAAGGCGCAGCAAGGGCTGCGCGAAAGGCCGGTATCTTACCGATTAGCGTGGGGGCCTGCGACTATGATCGTTCCCACGCTCTGCGTGGGAATGCCGCCTTGGACGCTCTGCGTCCTGCTGTCGCAAGGGTGACGCAGAGCGTCACGGGATGCATTCCCAATGTGGGAGCGGGCTTGCTCGCGAATGCGGTGGATCAGCCACTCTATCCGGTGACTGACACTGCGCATTCGCGAGCAAGCCCGCTCCCACATTTCAACCGTGCCCGCTTGGCTATTTATGTGTTTCGACCCACTCCAGTGCGGTCCGCCAGAAGCAAATCCCCAGGAAGTACGCCGACATCAGCAACCACAGGCCCAGGGTCAGGCGATTGGTGTACGGGAAGTCGATCACCAGCAGCAGGCTGCACAGCAACCAGATGGTGGTCACGGCGATATTGAGCGGCATGAAGCGCTTGACCCGGAACGGGTGCAGGAACTTCATTGGGGTCACGGTCAACAGCGCCAGCACGATCACCGTCAGCAAGGTGATCCAGGCCGCTGGCTGGATGATGTAGACGCACAGCGCAACCACGTTCCAGGCCGCAGGGAAGCCCTGGAAGTAGTTGTCCTTGCTCTTCATGTTGACGTTGCAGAAGCAGAACAGCGACGACACCAGAATCACCGACACCGTAAACAACGGGGTGAAGTCCGGCAGGGCGATATAGCGATAGATAAACAGCGCCGGAATAAACACGTACGTCAGGTAATCAATCACCAGGTCCAATACCGAGCCATCGAAGCTTGGCAGCACCGTTTGCACGTTCACCCGTCGCGCGAGTGAACCGTCGACCCCGTCGACGATCAAGGCCAGGCCCAGCCACAGCAGGCACGCCTTGGGCTGGTTGTCGAGCAGTGCCAGGGTGGCCAGGAAAGCCAGTACTACGCCGGTCGCGGTAAAACCGTGGGCGCCCCAGGCCTTGAGACGGGCTACATGCAGGGTCGATATCACAGGGGCGTTCTCCAAAAGGTGAAACAGGGCAGCCGACGGGGTAACACCGTCGAATCTGGCCAGAGTGTGCAGGTATCGACCGGGAAGGGTGGGATAAGGTTCACCACCCGGCGTAGGTTAAGCGTAGCAAGTGTGGGACGTTTCGGCATCAGCCTTGGCGAAACACCAGCGCTTTTAATCCGCTCTGCGGGTCGATATCGGGAAATTCCGGCGGGTTTTCCAGCCGCTGCTCAAAGCGCAGGCCCGGCGCTTCGCGGGTTACGCCGTCGATCAGGAAGTCTTCGCCGAACGCCGGGTCGTTCATGCACGCCAGCACTGTGCCCTGGGCCGTGAGCAAGTCCGGCAGGCGACGCAGCACCCGCTGGTAGTCCTTGGTCAGCAGGAAGCTGCCTTTCTGGAACGAGGGCGGATCGATGATCACCAGGTCGTACGGGCCGCTGTGGGTGACCTTGGCCCAGGACTTGAACAGGTCGTGGCCGAGGAAGGTCACCTTGCTCAGGTCATGACCGTTCAGGCGGTGATTATCGCGACCACGGCTCAGTGCGCCACGGGCCATGTCCAGGTTCACCACATGCTCGGCGCCGCCTTCGATGGCCGCCACGGAAAACCCGCAAGTGTAGGCAAACAGGTTCAGCACCCGCAGGCCCTGCGCCTGTTCACGCACCCAGTTGCGGCCATAACGCATGTCGAGGAACAGCCCGCTGTTCTGCTTTTTGCCCAGGTCTATCAGGTAGCGCAGGCCGCCTTCGGTGATGGTCAGTTCGTCGACCACCTCGCCAAACAGCCATTCGGTGGTGCTGTGCGGCAGGTAACGGTGTTGCAGCGCCACGGTATGGGCGCCGAACGACGGCCAGTCGATCTGCACCAGCATCTGCTTCAACGCTTCAAGCTCCGCGGCTTCTGGCTCCTTGAACAGCGAGACCAGCACCACACCTTGCAGCCAGTCCACCGTCAGTTGTTCCAGGCCCGGCCAGCAGCGGCCACGCCCGTGGAACAGGCGCCGGGTTTCGGCGGGGACGGTTTGCAGTGCGTTCAGCAAATGGGTGTGCAGGGTGGCGAGTGCGTCTGGGTTCATCGGGCAGCGTCGGTCATTGAGCGGGCGGCATTTTAAACACAATTGCGGGGTTTTCGGGGCTTCAAGCACAACGTGCTTTGAATTGGTCGATTGGCAGTGATTTGTGCTCAAAAGGCCGTGAGAGGCTGCGTATAACAGTCAAAAAATCCCCTGGCACCGACATAAACTGGAAAAAAAGCCCGGAGGTGCCCATGAACGGTTTCGCGAGTGCAGTGAATCAGACAGCGATGGACCAGGAAGAACTGGCCGAATGGCGCGATGCCCTGGCTTCCCTGGTGGCCAACGCTGGGCCGGTGCGGGCACGGGAGATCCTCGACATGCTGGCGGATGCCGGCGGCTCGCCGCACATCGCCTGGAAACCCCGGCATGGCACGCCCTATATCAATAGCATCGCCGTGGAGCAGCAACCGCCGTTCCCCGGCGACCTGGCCACCGAAGAGCGTCTGGCCTCGGTGGTGCGCTGGAACGCCCTGGCCATGGTGGTACGCGCCAACCAGGCCTATGGCGAGTTGGGCGGGCATATCGCCAGCTACGCCAGTGCGGCAGATTTGTTCGAGGTAGGCTTCAACCACTTTTTCCGTGCCCGCAACGGTAGTTTCGGCGGCGACCTGGTGTTCTACCAGCCGCACTCTGCCCCCGGCATCTATGCCCGCGCCTTCCTTGAAGGGCGCCTGAGCGAAACCGACCTGGCCCACTATCGCCAGGAAATCGGCGCCGGCAAAGCGGGCGCCCGTGGCCTGTCCAGCTATCCCCATCCGTGGTTGATGCCGGACTTCTGGCAATTTCCCACCGGTTCCATGGGCATTGGCCCCATCAGCTCGATTTTCCAGGCGCGGTTTATGCGCTACCTGCAGCATCGCGGCTTGCAGGACACCACCGACCGCCACGTATGGGGTGTATTTGGCGATGGCGAGATGGACGAGCCGGAAAGCATGTCGGCTCTGACCCTGGCCGCCCGTGAAGGCCTGGATAACCTGACCTGGGTGGTCAACTGCAACCTGCAACGGCTCGACGGCCCGGTGCGGGGCAACGGGCGAATTATCGACGAGTTGGAAGCCTTGTTCGCCGGTGCCGGCTGGAACGTGATCAAGCTGGTCTGGGGCTCGGACTGGGATGCCTTGCTGGCCAAGGACACCGACGGCTCGCTGGTGCGCACCTTGTCGCAGACCGTGGACGGCCAGTTCCAGACCTTCGCCGCCAAGGACGGCGCCTACAACCGCGAACACTTCTTCGGCCAAAGCGAGGCGCTGTCCAAACTGGTTGAAGGCATGAGCGACGAGCAGATCGACCGCCTCAAGCGCGGTGGCCATGACATGGTCAAGATCCACGCCGCCTATCACGCCGCACGCCGGGTCACTGGCAAGCCGACGGTAATCCTGGCCCAGACCAAAAAGGGCTTCGGCATGGGTGAAGCCGGGCAGGGCAAGATGACCACTCACCAGCAGAAGAAGCTCGACCGCGAGGCGTTGATCGCCTTCCGCAACCGCTTCCAGTTGCCGCTGACGGATGAGCAGACCGAGTCCCTGAGCTTCTACAAGCCGGCCGAAGACAGCCTCGAAATGCGTTACCTGCACCAGCGCCGTGCCACCCTCGGCGGGTATGTGCCGAGCCGTGGCCAGCAGGCGCCTGCGGTGAGCGTTCCGCCAGTGTCGGGCTACGGCGCGTTTGCCACCCAGGCGGACGGCAAGGAAATGTCCACCACCATGGCCTTTGTGCGCATGCTCACCAACCTGCTCAAGGACAAGGCCCTCGGCCCGCGCATCGTGCCCATCGTCGCGGATGAAGCGCGCACCTTCGGCATGGCCAACCTGTTCAAGCAGATCGGCATCTATTCCAGTGTCGGCCAGCGCTACGAGCCGGAAGACATTGGCTCGATCCTCAGCTACCGCGAAGCCACCGACGGGCAGATCCTCGAAGAAGGCATCAGCGAAGCCAGCGCCATCAGCTCCTGGGTCGCGGCGGCCACCAGTTACTCGGTGCATGGCCTGAGGATGCTGCCGTTTTACATCTACTACTCGATGTTCGGTTTCCAGCGCGTTGGGGACCTGATCTGGGCCGCCGCCGACCAGCGTGCCCGTGGCTTCCTGCTGGGGGCTACCGCCGGGCGCACCACCCTGGGCGGCGAAGGCTTGCAGCACCAGGACGGTAGCAGCCACCTGACCGCCGCCACCGTGCCCAATTGCCGGGCCTACGACCCGGCCTTTGCTGGCGAATTTGCGGTGATCCTCGACCACGGCATGCGCCAGATGCTGGAGCACGATGTGGACGAGTTCTACTACGTGACCCTGATGAACGAAAACTACCCGCAGCCGAGCCTGCCGGAAGGTGTCGAAGCGGCGATCATCAAAGGCATGTACCGGCTCAGCGGACAGCCCGGCGGCAAGGTCCGCCTGCTGGGCTCCGGCACATTGGTGCGCGAAGCCCAGGCAGCGGCGCAATTGCTGGCGGACGATTGGCAGATTGAAGCTGAAGTCTTCAGTGTCACCAGCTTCAGCGAACTGGCTCGGGACGCCCGGGAAGTGGAGCGCTGGAATCGCCTGCATCCGCAACAGCCGGCGCGGCACAGCCATCTGGCGGAGTGTTTGCCCAAGGGCGCGCCGGTGGTGGCGGTGTCGGACTATGTGCGGGCAGTGCCGCAGATGATGGGGTCGTACGTGGACTCTGCGTACACCGTGCTGGGGACGGATGGTTTTGGTCGCAGCGATACCCGGGCGGCATTGCGGGATTTCTTCGAGGTGGACCGCTATCACATAGTGCTGGCGGCACTGACAGCGTTGGTGGAGCAGGGGCGTCTGGAGCGGGGAGTGTGTCAGCAGGCGATCGAGCGGTACGCGTTGCAGACGGAGCGGGATGCGTCCTGGGAGTGCTGACACAACAAGAACCGTGGCGAGGGAGCTTGCTCCCGCTGGGCTGCGAAGCGGCCCCAAAAGATGGGCCTGCTGCGCAGTCCAACGGGAGCAAGCTCCCTCGCCACATGAGTCGGTGTTTATCCCAAAGTACTGGCGATCAACGGCGTCCCAAACGATTCCCGCAGAAACCCCGGCGCGATATACCGCTCGTAATGCGCCTCGGACAACAGAAAAAACTCCCGATCAATCGCATCCCGCAAATCCGCCAGACTTCGCTCGCGAAACTCCGGCAACAGCGCCAACCCATACGCATCCAGCTTCGAAATCACCCGCGCGCCCCGGGCAATCAACTGGTACGCCCAGCAATACGGCGACTGGTGAGGCACAAACCGGATCTTGCGGTCTTCCAGTTGCTGGCGCAGACGCTGCGGGTCCAGCACCTGCAGCTTGCTGGTCATCACTTGCACCAGCAGGTGTTCCAGGCGCAACCATACCGCCTGTTTCTCCTCGGCGTTGTAGCCGTTCCACTGAATCACTTCATGGTGATAACGCTTGCAACCCCGGCACACCAGGTCTCCGTAAACGGTGGAACACAGGCCGACGCAGGGTGTCTTGATGGTTTGATTGGGCATAAAAATTAATGTGCAACGTCTTGTAGAACACAGCGGAACCAATGTGGGGGCGGCGGTGCGACGATTCGACTTGCTCGCGAATGCGGTGAAACAGTCAATGCATCCGGCGACTGACACTCTGCATTCGCGAGCAAGTCGAATCGTCGCACCGCCGCCCCCACATTTGATTTGTGTCTTTAATCAGTCCCAGCTCAGCGCGCCGCCGGTCTGGTACTCGATCACGCGGGTCTCAAAGAAATTCTTCTCTTTCTTCAAGTCCATGATCTCGCTCATCCACGGGAACGGGTTGGTCGTCCCTGGATACTCTTCCTTCAACCCAATCTGCGACAGACGACGGTTG
>NZ_JAIWYM010000044.1:0-35243 GCF_020515595.1 Pseudomonas sp. MWU16-30323 | reverse complement strand
CGTCGGTGCAACCTTTAACGTTGCGTCTTGCCCGAAGGCAAAACTCTCAAGAAGTGGTGGGTGATGACGGGATCGAACCGCCGACCCTCTGCTTGTAAGGCAGATGCTCTCCCAGCTGAGCTAATCACCCTTTGCTTCGTTGAGGCCGCGAAATTTACGCAGGTAGCGGACCTAAGTCAATAGCCTGCTTGAAGTTTTTCCGAAAAAGACAAAATGACTTCAGCACTGCGACCCACCCTACTCGTTGTAAATCATCTTCTTGCTCATGCCACCGTCGACGACGAACTCCTGGCCAGTCACAAACCCGGCATTGCGCGACAGCAACCACGCCACCATCGCCGCCACGTCTTCCACCGTGCCTACCCTGCCCGCCGGGTGCTGGGCGTGATCCGCATCCGTCAGCGGCTCGGCACGGCGTGCAGCCGGGTCACGGGCATCAATCCAGCCCGGGCTGACGGCATTGACCCGCACTTCCGGCCCAAGGCTCATGGCCAGTGCGTGGGTCAGGGCCAGCAAACCGCCCTTGCTCGCTGCGTAGGCTTCGGTGTCCGGCTCCGACTGGCGGGCCCGGGTCGACGCCAGGTTAACGATGGCACCACCGTGGGCTCGCAGGTACGGCGCACAGTGCTTGGCCAGCAGCATTGGCCCACTGAGGTTCACCGCCATTACGCGGTTCCAGTAAGCCAGGTCGAGACTTTCCAGGGTGATGTTGCGTGGATCGGCCACCGCCGCATTGCACACCAATGCATCCAGGCGCCCGAACTGGCCAAGCACCTCCGCCACGCCCTGGGCAACCTGCCGCTCATCCGCGACGTCCATGGTGATAAACCAGGCATTGTCGCCCAGCACCTTGGACACCTTGGAACCGCGCTCACGATCAAGATCCGTGAGCACCACCTGCCAGCCTTCGCTGATCAGCCAGGCGGCAATGCCCAGGCCGATACCCCGCGCCGCGCCGGTCACCAATGCGACGCGCCCGTTACTGGCGCCCGCAGCGTCCATGGACCACTCGATCACAGGGCAGCCAACCCACGGGCCAGATCGGCCTGCAAGTCGGCAACGTCTTCCAGGCCCACGGCAATGCGGATCAGGCTGTCACGGATACCGGCCGCTTCACGTTCCTGCGGCGCCAGGCGCCCGTGGGACGTGGTGCTTGGATGCGTGATGGTGGTCTTGCTGTCCCCCAGGTTGGCGGTGATGGAAATCAGGCGGGTTGCATCGATAAAGCGCCAGGCGCCCTCTTTGCCGCCCTTGACTTCGAAACTCACCACCGCGCCAAAACCACGCTGCTGGCGCTGGGCCAACGCGTGTTGCGGGTGGCTCTTGAGGCCGGCGTAGTGGACTTTCTCGATGCCGTCCTGTTGCTCCAGCCACTCGGCCAGGGCCTGGGCGTTGGCACAATGGGCCTTCATCCGCAGGCTCAGGGTTTCCAGGCCTTTGAGGAAGATCCAGGCATTGAACGGGCTCAGGGTCGGGCCGGCAGTGCGCAGGAAGCCCACCACTTCCTTCATCTGCTCGCTACGGCCGGCAACCACACCGCCCATGCAACGACCCTGGCCGTCGATGAACTTGGTGGCCGAATGCACGACGATGTCCGCGCCCAGCTTCAGCGGCTGTTGCAGCGCCGGGGTGCAGAAGCAGTTGTCGACGATCAGCATCGCGCCCTTGGCGTGAGCCACTTCGGACAGTGCCGCAATGTCCACCAGTTCGGCCAACGGATTGGACGGCGACTCGACGAACAGCAATTGGGTGTTGGCCTTGATGGCCGCGTCCCAGCCGGACAGGTCCGCCAGCGGCACGTAGTCGACTTCAATGCCAAAGCGCTTGAAGTACTTTTCGAACAGGCTGATGGTGGAACCAAACACGCTGCGCGAGACCAGGACGTGGTCGCCGGCGCTGCACAGGCTCATGACCACCGCGAGAATCGCGGCCATGCCCGTGGCAGTGGCGACCGCTTGCTCGGCGCCTTCCAGCGCGGCGATACGCTCTTCGAACGCACGCACGGTCGGGTTGGTGTAGCGCGAATACACGTTGCCCGGCACTTCACCGGCAAAACGCGCAGCGGCGTCGGCGGCTGTGCGGAACACATAGCTGGAGGTAAAGAACATCGGGTCACCGTGCTCACCTTCCGGGGTGCGGTGCTGGCCGGCGCGCACAGCCAGGGTATCGAAAGCTACGCCATCGAGGTCGCTGTCCAACCGACCGGCATCCCATTCCTGACTCATGCTCTACTCCTCAACTCGAATGCTTTATCAAAGATACAAAACCGGCCCCTCAGGGCCGGTGTCTACTCAGTTGTTGTACAGGTCGATGATCGCGCTGACCGCCTGGGTCTTGATCTTCGAGGAATCGTTACGGGCCTGCTCGATCTTGTTCAGGTAGGCCTCGTCGACATCGCCGGTGACGTACTTGCCGTCGAACACTGCGCAGTCGAACTCATCGATCTTGATCTTGCCACCACCGACGGCTTCGATCAGGTCCGGCAGGTCCTGATAGATCAGCCAGTCGGCGCCGATCAGGTCCGCAACGTCCTGGGTCGAACGGTTGTGGGCGATCAGTTCGTGGGCGCTCGGCATGTCGATGCCGTACACGTTCGGGTAACGCACGGCAGGCGCGGCGGAACAGAAGTAAACGTTCTTCGCCCCGGCTTCGCGGGCCATCTGGATAATCTGCTTGCAGGTGGTGCCGCGCACGATGGAGTCATCCACCAGCATCACGTTCTTGCCGCGGAACTCCAGCTCGATCGCGTTGAGCTTCTGACGCACCGACTTCTTGCGTGCGGCCTGGCCGGGCATGATGAAGGTACGGCCGATGTAGCGGTTCTTGACGAAGCCTTCGCGGAATTTCACGCCCAGGTGGTTCGCCAGCTCCAGCGCTGCGGTGCGGCTGGTGTCCGGAATCGGGATAACCACGTCGATGTCGTGGTCAGGACGCTCGCGCAAGATCTTGTCCGCCAGCTTCTCGCCCATGCGCAGACGCGCCTTGTACACCGAAACACCGTCGATGATCGAATCCGGACGCGCCAGGTAGACGTGTTCGAAGATGCACGGGGTGAGTTTCGGGTTCAGTGCACACTGACGGGTGTGCAGCTTGCCGTCTTCAGTGATGTAGACCGCTTCGCCTGGCGCCAGGTCGCGGATCAGGGTAAAGCCCAGCACGTCCAGGGACACGCTTTCGGAAGCAATCATGTACTCGACGCCTTCGTCGGTGTGACGCTGGCCGAACACGATCGGGCGGATGCCGTGGGGGTCGCGGAAACCGACGATGCCGTAGCCGGTCACCATCGCCACCACGGCATAACCGCCGACGCAACGGTTGTGCACGTCAGTCACGGCAGCGAACACGTCTTCTTCGGTCGGCTGCAGCTTGCCGCGCTGGGCCAGCTCGTGGGCGAACACGTTCAGCAGGACTTCGGAGTCCGAGTTGGTGTTGACGTGGCGCAGGTCAGATTCGTAAATCTCCTTGGCCAGTTGTTCAACGTTGGTCAGGTTGCCGTTGTGCGCCAGGGTGATGCCATACGGCGAGTTGACGTAGAACGGCTGGGCTTCGGCCGAGGTCGAGCTGCCCGCTGTCGGGTAGCGCACGTGACCAATGCCCATGTGCCCGACCAGGCGCTGCATGTGGCGCTGATGGAACACGTCGCGCACCAGACCATTGTCCTTGCGCAGAAATAACCGGCCGTCGTGGCTGGTCACAATACCGGCAGCATCCTGGCCGCGGTGCTGGAGGACGGTTAGCGCGTCATACAGCGCCTGATTCACGTTCGACTTACCGACGATACCGACGATGCCACACATGCGACGCAACCCCTACTTAATGAATCTTGACTGAACACAACTTACTGAGGCGTTTTGGCCGGCAAGAGGTGTTCCTTGAACGGAAGATCAGCGGGTACGCTGATCCCGCTGGCCAGCCACTGACTGCTCCACCCCAAAATGAGGTTTTTGGACCAATCTGCAACCAATAGAAATTTTGGCACGAGTACAGACTCCTGCCACCACGAATCCTGCTGTACCGGCCCCAGGCTCAACAGCCCGACCGCCACGACCACCAGCAAGCCGCCACGCGCGGCGCCGAAGGCCATGCCGAGAAATCGATCGGTCCCGGAGAGGCCGGTGACGCGTATCAATTCGCCGATAAGATAATTGACCATTGCCCCCACCAACAACGTGGCGATGAACATGATGGCGCAGCCCGCGATGACGCGAGCCGAAGGTGTTTCGATGTATCCGGCCAGGTAGACGGACAATGAACCGCCGAACATCCAGGCGACAACCCCTGCGATGATCCATGTCAGCAGCGACAATGCTTCTTTGACGAAGCCGCGGCTCAGACTGATCAAAGCGGAGATGGCGACGATTGCAACGATCGCCCAATCAACCCAGGTAAATGGCACAGTTCAGCCTACAGACGGATAAGGCGGCGCATTTTAGCAGAGCGTCGGGCTATCGGTAAGCTGTGATTGGCTGTGCATTTGAAATCAATGAGTTATAGGGGAATGGAAACCGGCCTGTCGCGGCACGCCCAAAACACCTGTGGGAGCGGGCTTGCTCGCGAAGGCGGTGGGCCAGACAATAAATCTGCTGACTGATACACCGCCTTCGCGAGCAAGCCCACTCCCACATTGACCGCATTCCAGCTTGAATCCTTGCAGCCTTAGCCTTTTTCGGGCTGGAAGCGAACCACAAAGCCCTTGAGCTTTTGCTGGCGATCCAGCGAGTCACGCAGGCGATCCGCCTCGGCGCGCTCGATCAACGGCCCGACAAATACCCGGTTCTTGCCGTCGGCACTGCGGATATAGGCGTTGTAACCCTGGCTGCGCAGGGTTTTCTGCAAGGCTTCGGCGCTTTCGCGATTGGCCAGGCTGGCCAACTGGATCGACCAGCTGATCGGCAAGCCATTGGGATCAATGCGGCTTTGGCCGACGTCCGGCTTGCCCGGTGCAGCCGGTTGTGGCGCCACAGGTTTTGGTGCTGGCGCCGGGGTCGCAGGCTTGGCCGCGACTGCCGGAGCAACAGGCGCAGGCTTCACCACCGGCACACTCGGCTGAATCGGCATCGACGGCGCTTGCTGTGCAGCCACTTCGTCATCGGTCGGCACCGGCTCTTCTTCCGGCAGCGCCTGCGGCTCGGGAACCACCACCGGTTCAACCTGAACCTGCGGCACCGCGGGCGCCTGGGGCGCAGCCGGGGCCTCGACGGTCACCTGGCGTTGCTCGTCCTGACGGGAAAACAGCATCGGCAGAAAAATCACCGCCAACGCCACCAGAACCAGGGCTCCCACCATTCGCTGCTTGTATGCGCTATCCAGTAATGCCATGTGCAGCTTCCTCCGTGGAGCGCCGGGCCAACCACTCGAGTGCCTCGGCAACACAATAAAATGATCCGAACAACAGAATCTCATCCTCAGGCGTCGCAACCGCGCACTGGGCTTCCAGGGCGGCTGTCACGCTTGCATGGGACGTCACCGACGCGCCAAGGTTCTGCAACGCGGCCTGCAACTCGACGGCAGGACGACTGCGGGACGTGTCCAGCGGCGCAACCGCCCAGGCCTGGACGTCGCCCAACAAGGGTGCAACCACACCGTCCAGGTCCTTGTCGGACAGCAACCCGAACACCGCGAGGCGGCGACCGACGGGCGGCGTACGTGCCAGGCGCTTGGCCAGGTATTCAGCCGCGTGAGGGTTATGCCCCACATCCAGCAGCAGGTTCAGGCGCTTGCCCTTCCAGTCGAAGCTGCGTCGATCAAGGCGCCCCACCACGCGGGTCGCCTGCAACGTAGCGGCAATCTGCTCGGCATGCCAGGGCAGATCCAGCAACAGATAGGCTTGCAGCGCGAGCGCGGCGTTTTCCATCGGCAGGTTCAGCAGCGGCAGGTCGTGCAATTCAACGGTTTGGCCGCGTGCATCAACCCCGCGCCATTGCCAATGCAGGTCGCCAATCTCGAGATTGAAATCACGCCCACGCAGGAAGAATGGGCAATCCAACTCGCGCACCTTGTCCAGCAAGGTATGCGGCGGATCAAGGTCGCCGCACAGTGCAGGCTTGCCCTGGCGGAAAATCCCGGCCTTTTCATAGGCCACGGACTCACGGGTATTACCCAGATAGTCCGCATGGTCGACACCAATGCTGGTGATCAGCGCCAGGTCGGCATCCACCACGTTGACCGTGTCCAGACGCCCGCCCAGGCCGACTTCCAGCACCACCACATCGAGTTGTGCACGCTCGAACAGCCAGAACGCCGCCAGGGTGCCCATCTCGAAATAAGTCAGGGAAATCTCGCCACGCCCGGTATCGAGCGCGGCGAAGGCTTCGCAGAGCTGCTCGTCAGTGGCTTCGACGCCATTGAGCTGCACCCGCTCGTTGTAGCGCAGCAGGTGCGGCGAGTTGTACACGCCGACCTTCAGGCCCTGGGCTTGCAGCAAGGCCGCGACAAAGGCGCAGGTAGAACCCTTGCCGTTGGTGCCGGTCACCGTGATCACCCGCGGCGCCGGCCTGCCCAACCCGAGGCGGGCCGCTACCTGTTGCGAGCGCTCCAGGCCCATGTCGATGGCTGACGGATGCAACTGCTCAAGGTAGGCGAGCCATTCGCCCAGGGTACGTTGGGTCATATGTTTGCAGGCACCGGTGGCACGACGATTGGCTCGATTTTAGGCGCGACGTACACAGGCGTCGGCAGGCCCATCATCTGGGCCAGCAGGCTACCCAGGCGTGGGCGCAGTTCGCCACGGGGAATGATCAGGTCGATCGCGCCGTGTTCCAGCAGGAACTCGCTGCGCTGGAAACCTTCCGGCAGTTTTTCGCGAACGGTTTGCTCGATAACACGCGGGCCGGCGAAACCGATCAGGGCCTTAGGCTCGCCGACGATCACATCACCCAGCATCGCCAGGCTGGCGGAAACGCCGCCGTAGACCGGATCGGTCAGCACGGAGATGAACGGAATACCCTCTTCGCGCAGACGCGCCAGTACCGCGGAGGTCTTGGCCATTTGCATCAGGGAGATCAGCGCTTCCTGCATCCGCGCGCCGCCGGACGCCGCGAAGCAGATCATCGGGCAGCGGTTTTCCAGGGCGTAGTTGGCGGCACGTACAAAACGCTCGCCAACGATGGCGCCCATGGAACCGCCCATGAAGGAGAATTCGAAGGCGGAAACCACTACTGGCATGCCCAGCAGCTTGCCGCTGACAGAAATCAGCGCGTCCTTCTCACCGGTCTGCTTTTGGGCCGCGGTCAGGCGGTCCTTGTACTTCTTGCCGTCGCGGAACTTCAGACGGTCAACCGGCTCCAGGTCGGCGCCCAGTTCAGAGCGACCATCAGCGTCGAGGAAGATATCAATGCGGGCGCGAGCGCCGATACGCATGTGGTGGTTGCACTTGGGGCAAACGTCCAGGGTCTTTTCCAGCTCCGGGCGGTACAACACCGCGTCGCAGGATGGGCACTTGTGCCAAAGACCTTCAGGAACCGAGCTTTTCTTCACCTCGGAACGCATGATCGAAGGGATCAGTTTGTCTACTAACCAGTTGCTCATGCTTTCTTTCTCCAGTACCGGTGGCTTGAACACAGCCCCGCGTATGCCCTTGAGCTAAATTCATATGTGGCGATGACACAAACTGGACGGGGTCAGACGTTCGACCTGCCATTTCCTGCCTGTGCCCTCAGCCTTCCAGACAACCTGCCGTGCAGGGTTGCCACTTCATTGCCGGGCCTCCCACAGGCGGCACCGGGCTGTTTTACACAGTGGTAGTTATGGACGGCGGCAGACTGCCAGCCGTCACATCGTGCCACTGCTGTCGCGCACGGCCTGCATGAATGCGCGAATCTTTGCGTGATCCTTGATGCCCCGGGCCTGCTCTACCCCGCCGCTGACGTCCACCGCGTACGGCCGAACCTGCTGGATCGCGCTGGCCACGTTGCCCGGATTCAGGCCGCCCGCCAGGATGATCGGCTTGCTCAGGCCGTCAGGAATCAATGACCAGTCAAACGCTTCGCCGGTGCCACCGGGAACGCCTTCGACGTAGGTGTCGAGGAGTATCCCGCGCGCTCCGGCATAAGCCGCGCACGCCACCGCGATATCGTCGCCAGCCTTGACCCGCAACGCCTTGATATACGGACGCTGGTAGCTTTCGCACTCATCAGGGCTTTCATCGCCGTGAAACTGCAACATGTCCAGTTGCACCGCATCGAGGGTTTCATTGAGTTCGCAACGGCTGGCGTTGACGAACAACCCGACGGTGGTCACGAACGGCGGTAGCGCGGCAATGATCGCCCGCGCCTGTAACACATTCACCGCCCGCGGGCTTTTGGCATAAAACACGAAACCGATGGCATCGGCCCCCGCCTCGACCGCCGCCAACGCGTCTTCTATGCGGGTAATCCCGCAAATCTTGCTGCGAACGGCAGACATGTCGATGAAACCTCAGGGCGTGTCCGAGAAAGTCCCGGATGGTAACAAATGCTTTTGAGGGCGTCAGCCGCCAAGTTCGCTGAAACCTGTGAGGAAGTGTGGCCCGATGAACCGCTGGGGCAATTCGAACTCGTCGCGGTACTCCACATCCACCAGGTACAGGCCGAACGGATGCGCCGTGACGCCGCCGGTGCGACGAATCCGGCTTTCCAGCACTTCCTTGGCCCACTCCACCGGCCGCTCGCCGGTACCGATGGTCATCAGCACCCCGGCGATGTTACGCACCATGTGGTGCAGGAAGGCGCCGGCGCGAATATCCAGCACGATCATCTTGCCGTGGCGGGTGACCCGCAGGTGATGGACTTCCTTGATCGGCGACTTGGCCTGGCACTGGCCGGCACGAAACGCACTGAAATCATGGATACCCACCAGATGCTGGGCGGCCTCGGCCATGCGCTCGGCGTCCAGAGGGCGGTGGTTCCAGGTGATTTCTTCGTTGAGATGGGCCGGACGGATCTGATCGTTGTAGATCACATAGCGATAACGCCGGGCGATGGCCTTGAAGCGTGCGTGAAAGTCCGCCGGCATCACCTTGGCCCAACTGACGCTGACGTCGTGGGGCAAGTTGATATTGGCGCCCATCACCCACGCCTTCATCGAGCGCTCGGCCTGGGTATCAAAGTGCACCACTTGCCCGCAGGCATGCACGCCGGCGTCGGTCCGCCCGGCACACATCAGCGACACCGGCGAGTCGGCGACCTTCGACAGGGCCTTCTCCAGGGTTTCCTGCACCGTCGGCACACCGGAGGCCTGGCGCTGCCAGCCGCGATAGCGTGAGCCTTTGTATTCCACGCCCAGGGCGATTCTGAAAAAGCCTGCGGCCGCCATTTCGGCGGCCGCGTTATCTATATTTGCCAAGAACTGAGAGCCTGATGAGTTGCGCAAAGGCGGCCATTATAAGGCCGCGCGCCGAGCTTGGGGCTTTTTGTAGGAGCGAGCTTGCTCGCGAAGGTCGTCAACGATAACGCGCCCATCCTGGATGAACGCGGTGCCTGGGAGTTCTTCGCGAGCAAGCTCGCTCCTGCAGGTGGGGAAGGGATCAAGCCAGCCGGCTGAGCATTTCCTTGGCTTCGCCTTTCTGACCGTCGTCGCCTTCCTTGAGCACTTCGCCAAGAATGTCCCGCGCACCGTCGGCATCGCCCATGTCGATGTAGGCCTGCGCCAGGTCGAGCTTGGTCGCCACTTCATCGGTACCGGACAGGAAGTCGAATTCCGGCTCGTCGCCCCCCAATGCCGCGTCTTCTTCGGTGAAGGAAGGCTCGATGGGCGGATGCTCCAGGCTTTGCGACAGACGATCCAGCTCGGCATTGACGTCATCAAGCTTGGAGGCGAATGCATCTGGCTTGGCCGCAGCAGGCGCCTCGGGCTCGTCGGCCAGGGACAGGTCGAAATCCTCCGGCAGGTCGAGGTCGTCCAGGTCGGCCGGCGTCAGTGTCGGCGGCTCTACTGGTGGCAGGTCCTTCATCTGGTCTTCAAGGCCGGAGAGGAAGTCGTCGTCGGACTGGGTCGACGAGGGTGGATCGAGTTGCAGGTCCAGGTCGAAATCCGAGAGGTCTTCCGCGCTGGCCTTGGCCTCGGTCTGCTGTTGCAACACCGCTTCAAAGCTCAGGTCGTCGTCCGACGCCGGGTGAACCACGGCTGGCGAAGCCGCCTCCAGATCGTCCAGGCTCAGGTCGAAGTCGGTGTCAAACGCGTCCGGCTCAGGCGCAGGCTCTGGTGCTGGCGGCGCAGGTTCGTCCTTGAGCAGGTCCTTGACGTATTGGGCGTCGAGAGCGGCAGCGGCAACGGCAGCGCTGACACCGGCCGCGAGCACGGCCATGGCCGGGAAGCGGCTTTTCAGCTGTTCAACCTGGGCGTGATTCTCGCCATTGGCGACCAGTTGACGCTCCTGAGTGACAAACCCGTCCTTGTTGCCCTGCAAACCGTGGACTTCCATCAGCTTGAGACGCAGGTCGCTGCGGGCGGGCTCTTGCTTGATTGCATCTTCCAGCACTTCAGCAGCCTGGTTCAGGTGGCCACGGTCGATATGCGACTGGGCTTGCGCCAGGGCGTCGGCCGGGCGCTCTGCGGCAACAGGGGCGACGACCGGCGCGATCACCGGAGCAACCACTGCCGCCGGGGCTGGAGCTGGAGCTGGAGCTGGAGCTGGAGCTGGAGCCAGCTTGACGTTCGGCGGCGGTACATCAAGGCCTTCGAAACTGTCAGATGGCAGATCGTGATCAATGTTCGGCGCAAACTCCGGCTCTTCAGCCAGGGCCCGTGCCATGCGCAGGTGTTTTTCTTCTTCAAGGCGCGCATTGCGATGACGGGCCCACAGCAGCAGAAGCAACAGCACCAGCAAACCCGCTGCGCCGCCGATTACGCCGAGCACGATCGGGTTGGTCAGCAGGTCGTTGAATTTACCTTCAGTGCTGGCCGGTGCCGCATCCGCCTTGACCGGCGTCTCGACCGGCGCAGCCGCTGGGGTTGCTGCCGGAGCTGCCGCAGACGGCGCCGCCGGTTGTGCAGCCACTTCAGCCGGCATCGCCGCCGTGGCAGCAGGCTGCGCCGCAGCACCACCCGGGGTCTGCAACTTGGCCAGCTGGTTGTTCTTGAGCTCGATCAGCCGCTGCAGCTTGTCCAGCTGACTTTGCAGGTCAGCCATGCGGCTTTTCAGTTCTTCATTCTCGCGGCGGGTCGAATCCAGGCTTTCCTGGGTCACCGCCAGCTTGTTGTTCAAGGCCCGGCTGTCGCCCGCCGCGCCCTTCCCGCCCTTCCTGGCCGCTTCGGCCGAGACCAGGCTCAAATTGTCCTTGGTATTGGTCTGCGACGGTGCATTACCCGCCTGGGTACGCTTGGTCGCGTCCAGCTGCGCCTTGCCGGCGAGCTGATTGCCGCCACGGCGGCCCTGGCGCCACGCCGCGTTTTGCGCCGTCACTTCAGCAATCGCCTCGGGCTGCGGCAGGCTGGTGCTTTGCCCCGAATCCGGCAGGCGCAGGACCTGGCCGGTTTTCATGCGGTTGATGTTGCCGTCGATAAAGGCGTCAGGGTTCAGCGCCTGAATGGCCAGCATGGTTTGCTGCACCGAGGCGCCATTGCGGTTTTTCGCGGCGATTTCCCACAAGGTGTCGTGGGACGTCGTGGTGTGTTCCTTGGGCTTGCTGATAGCCGGAGCCGTCGCAGGCGCGTTCAAACGTGGCGCGGGCGCGGGTGCACTGGCGGCCGGGGTCGATTGGTCGAACTTGGCCGGGTCCAGCAATACGCTGTAGTCGCGCATCAGGCGGCCGTTGGGCCATTGCACCTGCAGCAGGAAACGCACATAGGAATCCGGCAGCGGCTTGCTGGAGGTGACACGCACCACACTGCGGCCGTTGGGATTGACCACCGGGGTAAACGTCAGGTCGCTCAGGAACGCCTGGCGATCAACACCCGCATCCACAAAGGCCTGGGAAGACGCGAGGCTGGGGGTGATCTCGGAGGCGGTCAGGCCACCGACGTCGAGCAATTCGATCTCCACCGACAGCGGCTGGTTCAGCTTCGACTTGAGGGTCATCTCCCCAAGCTGCAGTGCTTGCGCCATACCGGAGGACAGCGCCGAGGCGGCCGCTATTGCTAACACCAGTTTGCGAACTTGAACCATAGCCTCATCCTTTTTGAACACTCCCCGGCCTGCGAGAAGGGTGGTAACCGCTGCCATAAGGCATGGCGAGCCGATAGGTTACCGACGCGCAATCTTTCCAGCTTGGGACCAAGCATAGCGCTTGGCTAGAATCAATCTACAAATTGCCGCCAAGTATCTTTTACACAAGGTCTTTTATCAACAACTGCGCCAGCTGTACGGCGTTCAGTGCGGCACCTTTGCGTACGTTATCTGACGTCAGCCACATATTTAGTTCCGCCGGATCATCGACACCGGCACGCACCCGACCCACGTAGACCACATCCTGACCGACCGCATCGCCAACCGCCGTAGGGTAATCGCCCTCTTCTACCCGCTCGATGCCCGGCGCCGAGTCCAGGGCACGGTTGACGGCGGCAAGATCGACCGCGGCCGCCAATTGCAGGGACACAGTCAGGCTATCGCCAAAAAACACCGGGGCTTGAACGCAGGTTGCGGAAATCTTTAGCAAAGGCATTTCCAGCACGGCGCGCAATTCGTGTACCAGGCGTTTTTCGAGGGCGGTGTGGCCCTGGCCGTCAGGCTTGCCGACCTGGGCCAGCAGGTTGAACGCCATCTGCCGATCAAAGAATTTTGGCTCCAACGGGCGCACGTTCAGCAACTCGGCGGTCTGCCGGGCGAGTTCGCTGACCGCTTCACGGCCCTGGGCGGAAACGGCGAGATTGGCCGTGACGCTGACGCGCTGGATATCCAGCAAGCCGCGCAGTGGCGCCAGCACCACAGCCAGGGCGGTGGCCGACGGGCTTGGGCTGCTGACCTGGTACGGCTTTTTCAGGCCATCCAGGACGTGGGCATTGGCTTCCGGCACCACTTGCGGCGCCTGATCGGCCGGCAACGCGCCAGACAGGTCGATCAGCGTGCAGCCGGCGGCGGTGGCGCGCGGAGCGAAACTCAAGGTGACAGCGGGACCGGCGGCGAAAAACACCAGTTGGACCTTGCTGAAATCAAATTCGTCGACTTCCCGTACGCGCACGTTCTTGCCCCGAAACGGCACCGAATGCCCGGCCGACTCGCTGCTGGCCAGCAGGTGCAGGTTGCCTACCGGGAAGTCCTGCTCTTCGAGGATCTGCACCAGGGTTTCGCCAACGGTGCCGGTGGCGCCGATCACGGCAATATCAAAGGTCTGGGTCATGGGGGCTGCCTCGGGCATTGCGGGGGGGAGCGGCACTTTACCGGGTGGCCGGGGGTGAGGCAATTGGGCTGGGGCGTGTGGTGTGGCTGATGGCCCCATCGCGGGCAAGCCCGGCTCCCACAGTTGACCGAGTTGTTCAGGCAAACACCGTTCACTGTGGGAGCCGGGCTTGCCCGCGATGAGGCCCTGAAGAGCAATAAAAAACCCGCGCCTGTCACCAGAACGCGGGTTTCTTATTACCAGCAGCGATTACCGCTCCAGCAAGATCCGCAGCATGCGACGCAACGGCTCAGCCGCGCCCCACAGCAGTTGGTCGCCGACGGTGAACGCGCCCAGGTACTGAGTCCCCATGTTCAGTTTGCGCAGACGGCCAACCGGCACATTCAGGGTACCGGTCACCTTGTTCGGGCTTAGTTCCTGGATGCTGATATCGCGGTTGTTCGGCACCAGCTTGACCCAAGGGTTGTGCTGGCTGATCAGCCCTTCGATATCGGCAATCGGCACGTCTTTGTTCAGCTTGATGGTCAGCGCCTGGCTGTGGCAACGCATGGCGCCGATGCGCACGCAGATGCCGTCCACCGGGATCGGGCTCTTGAAGCGACCAAGGATCTTGTTGGTCTCGGCCTGGGCCTTCCACTCTTCACGGCTCTGGCCGTTAGGCAGTTCCTTGTCGATCCACGGGATCAGGCTACCGGCCAGTGGCACGCCGAAGTTCTCGGTCGGGTAGGCTTCACTGCGCATGGCTTCGGCCACACGGCGGTCGATGTCGAGGATCGCGCTGGCCGGGTCAGCCAGTTGATCGGCGACTGCCGCGTGGGTCGCGCCCATCTGCTTGATCAGTTCACGCATGTTCTGCGCGCCGGCACCGGACGCAGCCTGATAGGTCATGGCGCTCATCCACTCCACCAGGCCGGCTTCGAACAAGCCGCCCAGGCCCATCAGCATCAGGCTGACGGTGCAGTTGCCGCCGATGTAGTTCTTGGTGCCCGCGTCCAACTGCTGGTCGATCACCTTGCGGTTGACCGGGTCCAGGACGATGACCGCGTCATCCTGCATGCGCAGGCTGGAAGCGGCGTCGATCCAGTAACCCTGCCAGCCGGCTTCGCGCAGCTTGGGGAAGACTTCGCTGGTGTAGTCGCCGCCCTGGCAGGTCAGAATGACGTCAAGGGTCTTCAGTTCTTCAATGTTGTAGGCGTCCTTGAGCGGAGCAATGTCCTTGCCCACGGACGGCCCTTGACCACCTACATTGGAGGTGGTGAAAAACACCGGCTCAATAAGATCAAAATCCTGCTCTTCCAGCATCCGCTGCATGAGCACGGAACCGACCATACCGCGCCAACCGATCAGACCTACACGTTTCATCGCAACTACACCTTGTTCAAAAGTGGGCCGCCTTGCAGCAACATCTGCAAGCGGGCCCGAGAGATTACAGATTCCGCAGCGCGGCGACTACTGCGTCGCCCATTTCTTGCGTACCAACCTTGGTGCAACCCTGGGACCAGATGTCGCCGGTGCGCAGGCCTTGGTCCAGCACCAGGCTCACAGCCTTCTCGATGGCATCCGCCGCGTCGGTCAGGTTGAAGCTGTAACGCAGCATCATCGACACCGACAAAATGGTCGCCAACGGGTTGGCAATGCCCTGCCCGGCGATGTCCGGCGCCGAACCGTGGCACGGCTCGTACATGCCCTTGTTGTTGGCATCCAGGGACGCCGACGGCAGCATGCCGATGGAGCCGGTGAGCATCGAGGCCTGGTCGGACAGGATGTCGCCGAACAGGTTGTCGGTGACGATCACGTCGAACTGCTTGGGTGCACGCACCAGCTGCATGGCGGCGTTGTCGACGTACATGTGGCTCAGCTCGACGTCCGGGTAGTCCTTGGCGACTTCCTCGACGATTTCACGCCACAGCTGGCTGGAGGCCAATACGTTGGCCTTGTCCACCGAGCAGACCTTCTTGCCACGCACGCGGGCCATGTCGAAACCGACACGGGCGATACGGCGGATTTCACTCTCGCTGTACGGCAGGGTGTCGTAGGCCTGACGCTCACCATTCTCCAACTCCCGCACGCCCCGTGGCGAGCCGAAGTAGATACCGCCGGTCAGCTCGCGGACGATCAGGATGTCCAGGCCCGCGACGATTTCCGGCTTCAGGCTGGAAGCGTCCGCCAGCTGCGGGTAAAGGATCGCCGGGCGCAGGTTGCCGAACAGGCCCAGTTGCGCACGGATTTTCAACAGGCCGCGCTCAGGGCGGATGTCACGTTCGATCTTGTCCCATTTCGGGCCACCCACGGCGCCCAGCAGCACGGCGTCGGCTGCGCGGGCACGGTCCAGGGTCTCGTCGGCCAGGGGCACGCCGTGCTTGTCGATGGCCGCGCCGCCGATCACGTCGTGGCTCAGTTCGAAGCCGAGGCTGTACTTGCCGTTGGCCACTTCCAGGACCTTGACCGCTTCGGCCATGATTTCCGGACCAATGCCGTCGCCAGGGAGAATCAGAATCTGCTTGCTCATGAGTTCCTCATTTCATCAAGCGACCTGCCCATGGGCAGGTCGGGAAAAATTAATCAGCGTTCGGCCCAGACCACCAGCACGTCGGTGCTGAAGGTGCCGTCGGCTTGAATCTCGAAATAATCGCGCACTTCCTGGCCCATCGCCTTTTGCAACTCCAGGATTGCGGCGCGCAATACCTCTGGGGTGCGCATGCGCTCCACCCACGAGGTGTATTCCAGGCACAGGCGCTGGCGGCTGCTGTTGCGTACATGCAAACCGGCTTCGCTGAGGTGGCGCATCCACTCGCCGGCGGAATAGTCGCGCACGTGGCTGGTGTCGCGCAGCACTTCGACGGTTTGCAGGTAAGTGTCCAACAGCGGGCTGCCCGGTGACAAGACATCCACAAACGCGGCCACGCCGCCCGGCTTGAGCACCCGGCGCACTTCACGCAGGGCCAGGCCGAGGTCGCTCCAGTGGTGGGCCGAATAGCGGCTGAACACGAAGTCGAACTCGCCATCGGCAAACGGCAGGCGCTCGGCGGCGCCGTGCACGGTGCGGATGTTGCCCAGGCCACGGTCCACGGCAGCGGCGGCGACTACGTCGAGCATTTGCTGGGACAGGTCGTAGGCCACCACTTCTTTAACCAACGGTGCAACGTTGAAACTGACATGACCGGCGCCACAACCCAGGTCCAGCAGTCGTGCTGCGCCCTGCCCGGCCAGTTCGGCCTGGAGCAGCGCGAATTCGGTGCCTTGAGCGTGAACTGCGCTGCTCAGGTAGGCCGAGGCCTGTTCGCCGAATTGTTTTTGCACGACTTGGGTGTGGGCGGTGCTGGTCATGATGATTTCCCTTGGGTTTTGTGGTGTTTGTACGGGCGCTATCGCAGGCAAGCCAGCTCCCACACTCGACCGTGTTCACAGGTCAACATGTGGGAGCGGGCTTGCCCGCGATGGGGCCCGCACGACCTACCTCAAATCAAGCGTCGCGAAACAACCAAGGCTGGCTCGCCCGGTGCTTGGCTTCAAACGCTGCAATCGCATCACCGTCCTGCAGAGTCAGGCCGATGTCGTCCAGGCCATTGATCAGGCAGTGTTTGCGGAAGGCGTCCACTTCAAAGTGATACACCTTGCCGTCCGGACGGGTCACGGTCTGCGCCGCCAGGTCGATGGTCAACTGGTAGCCCACATCGGCTTCCACTTGCTGGAACAACTCGTCCACTTCGGCATCGCTCAAGATGATCGGCAGCAGGCCGTTCTTGAAGCTGTTGTTGAAGAAGATGTCGGCGTAGCTCGGCGCGATGATGCTGCGAAAGCCATATTCTTCCAGGGCCCACGGCGCGTGCTCACGGCTGGAGCCGCAACCGAAGTTTTCCCGGGCCAGCAACACGCTGGCGCCTTGGTAACGTTCGGCGTTGAGCACGAACTCCTTGTTCAACGGGCGCTTGGAGTTGTCCTGGTAGGCGTAGCCCACGTCCAGGTAGCGCCACTCGTCGAACAGGTTCGGGCCGAAGCCGGTGCGTTTGATCGACTTCAAGAACTGCTTGGGAATGATCTGGTCGGTGTCCACGTTGGCACGGTCCAACGGCGCGACTAAACCGGTGTGTTGGGTAAAAGCTTTCATCGGGTATTCCTCAGATCAATTCGCGAACGTCGATGAAACGACCGTTGACGGCAGCCGCAGCGGCCATGGCCGGGCTCACCAGGTGGGTACGGCCACCGGCGCCCTGGCGCCCTTCGAAGTTACGGTTGGACGTGGACGCGCAATGCTCGCCCGACTCCAAGCGGTCCGGGTTCATTGCCAGGCACATGGAGCAGCCCGGCTCGCGCCATTCAAAACCGGCTTCGAGGAAGATCTTGTCGAGGCCTTCGGCTTCAGCCTGGGCTTTAACCAGACCCGAACCTGGCACCACGATCGCCTGCTTGATGGTCGAGGCGACTTTGCGGCCCTTGGCGATGACGGCCGCAGCGCGCAAGTCTTCGATCCGCGAGTTGGTGCAGGAGCCGATAAACACGCGATCCAACTGGATGTCGGTGATCGCCTGGTTGGCTTTCAAGCCCATGTACTTCAAGGCGCGCTCGATGGAACCGCGCTTGACCAGGTCGGTTTCCTTGGCCGGGTCCGGCACGTTCTGGTCAACGGCCAACACCATTTCCGGCGAGGTGCCCCAGCTGACTTGCGGCTTGATCTGGGCAGCGTCGAGGGTGACCACGGTGTCGAATACGGCATCGGCGTCGGACACCAGGTCTTTCCAGGCTTCGACAGCCGCGTCCCAATCGGCGCCGCTTGGTGCGAATGGACGACCCTTGACGTAGGCAATGGTCTTTTCATCCGCCGCCACCATGCCCACACGGGCACCGGCTTCGATGGACATGTTGCAGATGGTCATGCGGCCTTCGATGGACAGGTCGCGAATCGCGCTGCCGGCGAATTCGATGGCGTGGCCGTTACCGCCGGCAGTGCCGATCTTGCCGATCACGGCGAGGACGATGTCCTTGGCAGTGACGCCGAAAGGCAACTCACCTTCCACCGACACCAGCATGTTCTTCATCTTCTTGGCGACGAGGCACTGGGTGGCGAAAACGTGCTCCACCTCGGACGTGCCGATGCCGTGCGCCAAGGCGCCAAACGCACCGTGGGTGGAGGTGTGGGAGTCACCGCAGACCACGGTCATGCCGGGCAACGTGGCGCCCTGCTCCGGGCCGATCACGTGAACAATGCCTTGACGCACGTCATTCATCTTGAATTCGGTGATGCCATATTCGTCGCAGTAATCATCGAGGGTCTGCACCTGGAGGCGCGACACGGTGTCGACGATGGCGTCGATCCCGCCTTTACGCTCCGGGGTAGTCGGCACGTTGTGGTCCGGGGTGGCGATGATCGAGTCGACGCGCCAAGGCTTGCGCCCGGCCAGTCGCAGGCCTTCGAACGCTTGAGGCGAGGTCACTTCATGGATGATGTGACGGTCGATGTAGATCAGCGACGACCCATCATCGCGCCGTTTCACTTCATGGGAATCCCAAAGCTTGTCGTAAAGCGTTTTGCCGGCCATCACACGGTCCTCATCAGGTGTTTCTATGCCCCGGGCCTTGAACGATTCAATAACCCTTTGGCTTGTGAGGCTGATGGTATGGCGCTACATTAAATAACTCAAATTCATATTTTTTATGCTTTGGATTACCAACTGGAATAGCACAATGGACCTGGCCAACCTCAATGCCTTCATCGCCATCGCCGAGACCGGCAGCTTCTCCGGTGCCGGCGAACGCCTGCACCTCACCCAACCCGCCATCAGCAAGCGCATCGCCGGCCTGGAGCAGCAATTAAAGGTGCGCCTGTTCGACCGACTGGGGCGCGAAGTCGGCCTCACCGAAGCCGGGCGCGCATTACTACCGCGGGCTTATCAGATTCTCAACGTGCTGGACGACACCCGCCGCGCCCTGACCAACCTCACCGGCGAGGTCAGCGGGCGCCTCACTCTGGCCACCAGCCACCATATCGGCCTGCACCGCCTGCCGCCGGTACTGCGTACGTTTACTCGGGAATACCCGAACGTCGCCCTGGATATTCAGTTTCTCGATTCAGAAGTGGCCTACGAAGAAATCCTCCATGGCCGCGCCGAGGTGGCCGTGATCACCCTCGCGCCGGAGCCCCACACGCTGGTGCGGGCCACCCCGGTGTGGGACGACCCGCTGGATTTCGTGGTGGCACCGGAACACAGCCTGATCAGCAACGGCAACGTCAACCTGGCGGACATCGCCCGGCACCCGGCGGTGTTTCCCGGGGGCAACACCTTTACCCACCACATCGTGCAGCGGCTGTTCGAGGCCCAGGGCCTGACGCCGAACATCGCCATGAGCACCAACTACCTGGAAACCATCAAGATGATGGTCTCCATCGGCCTGGCCTGGAGCGTGCTGCCCCGCACCATGCTCGATGATCAGGTGGCACGCATCGCTTTGCCGGGCATACAGCTCAGTCGCCAGCTAGGCTATATCGTGCACACCGAAAGGACGCTGTCGAACGCTGCGCGGGCTTTCATGAGCCTATTGGATGCACAGGTCGATCTGCCAGGGAATCAGGCTTGAATCGCCGTGGCCCCTAGACCGTGAACCCGCGCCGAACGCCCATTGAGCCAAGGCCCTTTGATAATGCGCAACCCCGTGGATACCGTGCCACCCCTGCCCCGCATCTACGCCCTGGACCCACAGGAGGCGGAACAGAGCTGGGACAGCGCGCCGCAACTGCTGGCGGCCCTCAATGCTGCCCGGCTGGGCGCCTGGAGCTGGGAAATCGATACCGGCCGGATCAGCTGGTCCCGAGGCACCCAGGCGCTGTTCGGCTTCGACCCGCGCCAGCCGCTGCCTGAAGACCTGGAGTACCTGGACCTGCTGGCCCCCGAGGACCGCGCCAAGGTAGTCCGGGCTTTTCATGCGGTGCTGGCCGGCGAGCCCGCTGTCCAAGCCATGCACCACCGTATCCAATGGCCCGATGGCAGCCTGCACTGGCTGGAAATCAATGGCAGCCTGCTACCGGACAAGGCCGGGCGTCGGCGAATGATCGGGGTAATCCGCGAGATCACCCACCAGCGCGAACGCGAACACGCCCTCAGCCACTCGGAAAAACGCTTCGCCACGCTGTTTCACCTGTGCCCGCTGATGGTCCTGCTGACCCGCCAGACGGACGGCCTGATCAGCGAAGCCAACCAGTACTTCGAGAGCCTGTTCGGCTGGCCGCTGGCCGATGCCATTGGCCGCAGCACATTGGAGCTGGGCCTCTGGGTACACCCCGAACAACGTGCGCACCTGGTCAAGGCCACCCAGCGCAAAGGCGCCCCCATCACCATGGAAGTGCAGTTTCGCGCCAGCAACGGGCAGATCCACGATGGCACCCTCAGCGCCCAGAAAGTCGAGCTGGACGGCGAGGACTACCTGATCAGCACCTTCCTCGACACCACTGAACGCAAAAATGCCGAACAAGCCCTCAAGGACAGCCAGGAACGCCTGGACCTGGCCCTCGACTCGGCACAACTGGGCACCTGGGACTGGCACATCCCCAGCGGCATGCTCTACGGCTCGGCCCGCGCCGCCCAGTTGCACGGGCTGGAACCCCAACCGTTTCACGAATCCTTCGACGCTTTTTTTGAAGGCATGCCTCAGGAAGAGCGCGAAAACATGCGCAACGCCTACCGTACCCTGCGCGAAGGCCCGGCGGGCAACTACCAACTGACCTATCGCGTGCAACTGGAAGACGGCAGCTCGCGCTACCTGGAAAGCCGCGCCCGCCTGTATCGCGATGACGTGGGGGTGCCGCTGCGCATGGCCGGCACGCTGCTCGACATCACCGACCAGGTCGAGCGCGAACAACGCCTGACTGCGTCGGAAGAAAAATTCGCCAGCCTGTTTCTCGCCAGCCCCGACCCGATCTGCGTGACGCGCCTGGAAACCGGCCAGTTTATCGAGATCAACCCGGCCTTCACCCAGACCTTCGGCTGGACCGCCGCCGAGGTGCTCAACAACAACGCCGAACAGATCGGTTTGTGGGATGAGCCCAGCAAGCGCCTGCAACGCATCGAGCAGGTGATTCGCGAACAGTCCCTGAGCAACGTGGCCATCACCGTTCATCACAAGAACGGCCAGATCCTTAACTGCATGATCTCCAGCCGCCTGATCCAGGTCAGCGATCAACCCTGCATTGTCACCACGTTGCGGGACATCACCCAGCAGCAACGCTCGGAAGCGGCGCTCAAGGCCAGTGAAGAGAAGTTCGCCAAGGCCTTTCACTCCAGCCCCGACGCGGTGTCGATCACCGAGCGCGATACCGGGCGCTATGTCGAGGTCAACGACGGCTTCTGCCGCTTGACCGGCTACCGCGCCGAAGAGGCGATCGGCCTCACGCTGTATCAGATCGGCATCTGGGCCGACGAAAACCAGCGCGCAGCTTTATTGGCCGAGCTGCAGATCAAGGGCCGCATTCATCACCTGGAAATGCTCTGGCACAACAAGCGCGGCGAAGTGCTGGCGGTTGAAGTGTCGGTGGAACCCATCACCCTCAATGAAACCCCGTGCCTGCTGCTGACCGCCCGGGACGTGAGCCTGCTGAAAAACGCCCAGGCGCAGATTCGCCACCTGGCCTATCACGACCCGCTGACCAACCTGCCCAACCGCGCCCTGCTGATGGACCGCCTGAGCCAGCAGATTGCCCTGCTCAAGCGTCACAACCTGCGGGGCGCCCTGCTGTTCCTCGACCTGGACCACTTCAAGCACATCAACGATTCCCTCGGCCACCCGGTGGGCGACACCGTGCTGAAAATCGTCACCGCACGCCTCGAAGCCAGCGTGCGCATGGAAGACACCGTAGCGCGCCTGGGGGGCGATGAGTTTGTGGTACTGCTCAGCGGGCTGGAAGGTTCGCGTCAGCAGGTCAGTGCCCAGGTTTCGGAGTTGGCCGATACCCTGCGCGAACTGTTGTCCGAACCGATGTTCCTGGATGGCCAGCGCTTGCAGGTCACGCCGAGCATTGGCGTGGCCCTGATCCCCGATCACGGTTCAACCCCGGCGGATTTGCTCAAGCGTGCCGATATTGCGCTGTACCGGGCCAAGGACTCGGGGCGCAACACGATCCAGATGTTCCACAACAGCATGCAGAAAACCGCCAGTGAGCGACTGCGCATGGAAACCGACCTGCGCCTGGCCCTGTCCCGCGGTGAATTCAGCGTGCATTACCAACCGCAAGTGGATGCCCGGGGCAACCGGATCGTCGGCGCTGAAGCCCTGGTGCGCTGGCAGCACCCGCAACTGGGCGCGCAATCGCCGACTGAATTCATCAAGGTGCTGGAAGACAGCGGGTTGATCCTGGAAGTGGGTACCTGGATCCTCGACGAAGCCTGCGGAACCTTCGCGCAATTGATCAGCGAGGGCCTGGTGGACCCGCTGAATTTCAGCCTGTGCGTCAACATCAGCCCCCGGCAGTTCCGCCAGAACGACTTTGTCGAGCGGGTGGAGCGCAGCCTGCGTGAGCACCATCTGCCTTATACCCTGCTGAAACTGGAAATCACCGAAGGCATCGTGATCCAGAATCTGGACGACACCATCAGCAAAATGCGCCGCCTGAAAAAGCTCGGTGTGAGTTTTGCGATGGATGATTTCGGCACCGGCTATTCATCCTTGACCTACCTCAAGCGCCTGCCGGTGGATGCGCTGAAGATCGACCAGTCGTTCGTGCGCGACGCCACCCATGACCCCAACGATGCGGAGATCATCCGTGCCATTGTGGCCATGGCGCGCAGCTTGAACCTGGACGTCATTGCCGAAGGTGTGGAAACCCCTGAGCAACTGGCGTTTTTGCAGGGGCTTGGGTGTCATTTATATCAGGGGTATCTGCACAGTCGACCCTTGCCAGTGGAAGGATTCAGGCAGGTACTGAAGCGAATGCCTCAGGCCACTTCATCGGAATAAGTTGCACCGGATTTTCCTGATGGGCAGCTGCTTTTTGAGCCTGTAGGTTCAGGTGCTTTCCATTTTCGGACTCACCTACCATGCAGGATGCAACGAACTCCCCGGCGCTGCTGGGGATAGACCTGGGTACGACCCATAGCGTCATGGCTCTCTGGCACGAGGGCAAAACCCGGCTAATCCCGAACGCACTCGGCGATGTACTGACGCCTTCCGTCATCAGCCTCGACGAGGACGGCAGCATTCTGGTCGGCAAGGCTGCCCGGGCTCGCCTGGCGACACACCCGCAACGAAGTGTCGCCGCCTTCAAACGCTTTATGGGCAGCGACAAGCGCTTTGCGCTGGGCGACCAATCGTTCAGCCCCGAAGAGTTATCGGCGCTGGTGCTCGGCGCACTCAAGGCGGATGCCGAGGCTTGGCTTGGGCACCCGGTGCATGAGGCGGTCATTTCGGTTCCGGCCTATTTCAGCGATGAGCAACGTAAACGTACCTTGTTTGCCGCCGAGCTGGCGGGGCTTTCCGTGACACGCCTGATTAACGAACCCACCGCAGCAGCCATGGCGTATGGGCTGCACGAGCAGAAGTTTGAGCGCTCACTGATTTTCGACCTGGGCGGCGGTACCTTTGATGTAACCGTTCTGGAGTACGCGCTGCCACTGATCGAGGTACACGCCTCTGCCGGCGACAACTTCCTGGGAGGGGAAGACTTCACCGAAGCTCTGTTCAAGGCGTGCCTCCGGGACTGGCAATTACTGCCGGCAACGCTTGACGTACAGGCGCAGGCCAACCTGCGCGACAGCCTCGAAGGGTTTAAATGCAAACTGTCCAGCGAGGTGCAAACCCTGAGCTGGAACCACGCCGGCGTCACCCGCGAATGGCAACTGGATGAGCCTGGTGCGCTGAAAATCTGGGAGCCTTTACTAAACCGGTTGCGCACACCGATTGAACAAGCATTGCGCGACAGCCGGTTACGTCCTCAAGACCTCGACAACCTGGTACTGGTGGGCGGCGCGACGCGTATGCCTGCGGTGCAACGGATGGTTGCCGCGCTGTTTGGCCGTCTCCCCTACCGTCATCTTGACCCCGATACCCTTGTCGCCCTGGGCGCAGCGGCTCAGGCGGCGTGCAAGGCACGAGACCACGCCATCGAGGAACTGATTCTGACCGATGTCTGCCCCTATACGCTCGGCGTTTCATCCCTGCGCGGGGAAGATGACTGCGTTGCGTTCTCGCCGATCATTGAGCGCAACACTGTGATTCCGGTCTCGCGGGTACAGCGTTTCTACAGTTCCCACGCGCAGCAGGCACTGATACGGGTCGCGATCTACCAGGGAGAACGACCGTGGGTGCAGGACAATATTTTTATCGACGCGTTTGAAGTCCCGCTGCCGCAGACCGGCGAGATCCAGGCGCTGGATATCCGTTTCAGCTACGACATCAACGGGCTGCTGGAAGTCGACGTGACCTTGCAGCATAACGGTGAGCGCCACAGTCACAGCATCGACCACACACCGACCGGGCTGGGCGAGGAGGCTCGAAAAGCCAGCCACCAGCGCCTCAACGCCTTGAAAATCCATCCTCGGGACACCCTGCCCAACCGCACACTTATCGCACGCCTTGAGCGCGCCTGGGCAAAAAGCCTGGGGGATGATCGAGAACGGATCGGCGACTGGCTGGCCACCTTCAACCAAGTACTCGCCAGCCAGCAATCTACCGAGATCGCCGCCTGCCAGCAGCAACTGAACGGGGCACTGGACCAACTGCAGCTTTAAGCGCCGGCCTTATCCAGGTAAGGCGGTGCACCTGGAGGGAGGCCGTAGCGGTTTGGCAAGCGGTCACCCGGCCAGAAAAACAACGCCAGTGGGATAACCGGCAACACAAACGCCAACGCCACGCCCAGCACCAACGTGGGGGCGCCGCGCCCCATGTCGTGCAAGCGCCGCACACTGGCACCTGCCAACAAAAGCAGGGTAAGCGCCAGCAACGTCAATGCAGCGCCAGGTGCGACATTCATCATCAACGCCGAAAGAAGGCCAACCACCGTGAGCCCCAGGCTCTGCCCGAAAAAGGGCGCGCGCCCCAGGCGCGTGTCCAATCGCCAGAATGCCCAAGGCGATACCGGCGCAGGAGCACTGCAGTCGAGAGGCTGTTCTGCCGCTGGCGACACTCGCGGCGCAGATTGCGCGCGTATCTTCTGCCCTGCCCGATACCGAAACCCTTCAAGAATCAGCTCCTCCAGCACATCACTGGATGGCGGTTCATCAAGCACCCGTTGCACATCCTGATCAGTACCTTCGCGCAATGCCCAGGCATGACGATAAAGACGTTGCAGATCAGCATCCTGCTCGTCGTCATTGAAGAACGCCTGAAGGGGCCGCGCATCACCGCCGACCTGCCACTGGGCGTAGGCACCGGCAAAACCTCCCAAATCCGCCCTCAGCGCATTGAACCCGCGCGCCAGCGTTTCCGGGTGCATTGTTGGTGCTTCCCGGTCCTGGTGAATATCAAGCTCCCGAGCATCGTCCCTGCGGTCGAATGCTTGAATCAACAACGGCAACCGCTGCGGATGATGCCGCCCGCAAAGCTCCAGCAAATAATCGGCGGCTTTCGGGTGCCGATGGTCCTGCCAGAGCTCGAGCCAACCCCGCAGCGCCTGTTCTTCCAGGCCCAGCAGGGTGTTCTGACGCGTCAACAGAAACAATGCATCAAGGTCGTCCGATGCCTGATGATGCAACTCGATACACGCTTCACGCAGGCCCTTGCCCGCAATCCCGGCGAGCGTCTGCTGCACCAGCAGACGGCGCATCAACGCAGGGTCCGCCGGGAGTGCTACGCAGGTAGCCTGGCTGGCAAAGTGCACATACTCGCGTAATGGCCGCTGTTGATAGAGGTGGTCCAGGCTGTTTACGTACCAGAGGGCTTCCATTTGCGCAGGAGGCGACCACTCCCCCATCAACTCGAGGTCAAAAGGGTCGGGGCGCTGGAGGTCGTGCAGAAACTCGTCGATGTGGCGAGCGCTGTCGAAATCCACACTGAGCAACCGATCCGACCATCCAAAACGGTGCGCGAGCAACAGCGCACATCGCGACGATAGCGGCCCCGATTGCATCAGCTCATGGAGCAATTCCCAGCCGAGGTCTTCGAGCCTGTCCAGCGGCAGAATATCCAGTTGCCGGATAAAGACTTGCCAGGCGTGCACATTGAAGCGCCGAGCTGGATCTTCCAGCAAAGCCTCGAATTCCGACAGTAGCTGAGGACCGGCATCCGGTGGCGTATCCGCCGGAAGAACGCGATCCGGCGGCTCCGTGCGAGCAGCCTCCAAGGCAGCCTCGTAGGCGCGGCGCAAGGCCTGGAAGCCGCAAGGGTTACTTTCCGGGTGGTGCTCGGGCAATCGGGCACGATAGGCGGCCCGAATCAGATCGAGATTCTCGGTGGGCTCTATTCCCAGGGCCTCCCAGCAAGTCATTGCCATTCGAACACCCCCAGGCTGTCGGGACGCGGCAGTGGGTCAAGGGGCAGGTCCCAGGGCAAGGGTTCAAGCAATGAGGCTGCGGCTCCGGCCAGGGTCCGGACGATAACCTGCGTACTTTCACAGGCCGCTTGAAGTGCCAGCGCGCGATGGAGTTGCTCTGCGGGTAGCCGCTCACATTTCCAGAAGGTATACCCCGCCAGAAACCCATTCAGATACGTGTCCCAATTGTCGTAATAATGCCGCGCTCGCAACGCCAGCCGGCTGTGCAGCCAGAGGCTTTCCGACAAGTCGATCCATTGGTTGCGCAAACCACAACGCAACAGGAAACCCATCCGTCCCAGGTCCCAGGCGCGTATGCCGCCTACTCCGCACACGCCAAAAGTCCGGCTGGCAAATTCGTACAATGCAAAGTCACGTTGCCCCAGGTTCTGCCGGAGGCGGCTCCACTGACTCGGCAAACAGCGCGCCCATTGATGGTAGGCCTCGTTGAGGTGACGTGCATGGCCGTTGTCCGCCAGGGACAACATGCCGAACAACTGGTCGCGATCATTGATTCCCCAGCTGCAGTCGAGATCAATAGGCGAAGGACCCGCATAGAAAGCCGGCTCGAGATAACCGGCGCCAGGGTTGATGGACACCATGGGAGCAGACAGGGCATACAGCCAATGCTGTTGAATTTCATCCATGAGGAGGAGGTTCCAGAGTCGATGAGAGTAGCCGAGGCCAACTATGCGGGCACAGATTGCAAGGCCTATGCAGCCCGCCACCATCGGACTTGTCCTTTCTGCGCGCAGAAAAAAGACCACGAGTTCTCGTGGCCTGTGCTTCTCAAACTCTGCACCTTTGAACTTAAACCAGCTTGAGCGCGGTGCCCTCTTCACCCATCCAGCTTGATGATTTCAAGGGGTGTTTATACCCGTAATCATCAAAAGCCCCATCAACTACGACGACAGAATGCATAAAGTTCGCCAAGGTGCCGATTGCACCCTCTGCCAGCTCCTGGACGCTGCTGCTTCGGGTAAAGGCGAACAAACCCAGACGCCGCAGTGCATCACCCGGGGTCTCGCCATCATTGAGCGTACTCATCGCCGCTTCAAAGCTCTCGCCGGCACGAAACTCGTGGTTCTCCATTTGCGCCCGCTTGGCGCTGACGGCGTACAGGAAATTCGCATCCTTGAGCAGGCCGGCGTCGGCGCCTTTGAAATTCGAACCTTCCCGGGCGTCTTTCAATTCTGCGTGAGTCACGCTCACCTTGCTGGAATCACGCATGGTCACGGTATAACCGTCGCGGGTCTCGGTGATGTTTTTATAGATGCCTCGCGGACTTTGCCCGTACTTCATCATCGCCGCCTTGATCGCCGATACCGTGACACAGTTCCCCTCGACCCCTTGATAGAATCCACTCCAGATATCCCCAGGCTTGACCCCGACCGGGACATTAGAAAAAGGCTGGGGCCGCGTGCTTGAACCAATGGGCACTCCGTCCGGTACCTCCTCGGCGAGCATGTAGCCATATGATTTGACGATAGATGACTTGCCGCCATTGCTGTGCTGCACGCCATCCAGTACCAAGGCACTCGAATAGCCAAAGGTATTGACCACCGCCACCGCGCCCTGCTCCTGCATCTTGGCGGGCGGCACAATGCGCAAGAAGCCCGTCATGCCCATTCCCTTCAACACGCGGTATTGCGTATCGCCTTTGAGCGTGTTCGATAAAACCTTTTCAAACGATGCCCCAGGGTCCTGGTCACCGCGGGTCATTTGCTTGCGCTTCGTGTACGCCGCCAGCATGAAGTTGGCCTGCTGCACCGCGTCGGGGTTGTTCCCAGCGAATCGCGAGGCCGTGGTCGCTTGCTGCAACTCTTGCCTGGAAAAATGCAGTTCGAAACCGTCCTTCATCGTGATGTCATAACCGTTTCCCGCCGGGGTGACTTTCTCGAGCATATCCGTGGCGTCTGGACCAAACCTCATCATCATCATTTTTATGACAGAGGCATGGCTGCTGCCATTAACAACCTCACCGAACCCTCGCTCAACTGCGTTAAATCCGGTGAGAATATCAACGGGCTTCCGGCCGCGCGGGGTGGACGACGTATGGACGAGGGGAACATCGACCAGAGCAACCGGCACATCTCGCTTGACCGGCTTAGCCGTTTGCCCCTCCTTGTCCAGCACGTAGACGTAGGGACGGTCGGGGCGATATTGACGGTGAAACCGATGCGCCACCCCATCCCGAATCAACGCGGCACCGAAGTTATGCGCCTCCATGACGCCAACGGAGTTCTTGCCGACGAGTTGCTCCGAAGGGATCAGTTGCATAAACCGGCGCATGCCCATGCCCTTGAGCAGGTTCAATGCCGTCTCGCCCTGTAAGGACGCGGTCAAGGCCGCATTAAAGTTGCTGTTGATACTGCTGTCGGCACTGGACAATTGCTTGCGCTTGACGAAGACAGCCAATGCGAAATTCGCATTTTCCATTGTACTGGCATCACCGCCGACAAATCGCGACGCTGCGGCGGTGCCGTATATTTCATGATCGGAAACACGCAACTTATAGCCATCTTTCAGCGTAACCTCATAGCCCGAGCCGACACGCCTTACTTCATCAAATAGATCAGCGCGCGAAGGGCCGAAGGTCGATATCATCATCTGGATAACAGCAGCATGGCTGCTCGTATCAAAATGCTCACCGAACTGTCGCTCGGTAGCATTCAAGATACTCAGGCTACCGACGGATTTATTTTCGCCCCCATATACACCCGCAGGATGATTGGCCGCCCCACTCATGGCATAGCCCGCACTCATACTCATCATGGAACACTCCTTTAAAAGGGAACACACAACAGCGCGCGGCCAACAGTGCCGACTGGATCCAACGCATTCAGCAACGACAAAAAGAGAGTGCATAAACACGAAACACAGAATCTGCTGTACGCCGTGAAATGCACTAATTTTTTTATAATAAGTTCAAGTTATTGTTAGACCGTTAACGTACCGCGCCGAACATTCATAACAGTTTCATGACCGGCCTGTTAACGCTGTTAATCGACCAATGCCACAGCGTCCCCACGCAATGGCCTGCCTGCCTTTCTTCCGTACAGCTCCTCACATCCATCAATGATCGCCACTGAATGCCTGCTTCTATTGACCATACCGATCAACGTCTTATCAGCGAACGCGCTGACATGGACTCGCTTCATATGCTGGCGCAAGCCCAGACGCTTGAAGCCTTCCCCGGGACCCCTTTCGTCTTCACCGTCGTTGAGGCTGTTTATCGCGGATTGAAAGCTCCTGCCTGCAGTCCCGTCATTGTTTTCCAGCATCGCTCGCTTGGCGCTGACGGCAAATAGAAAGTGCGCATCCTTGAGCATGCCGGGGTCGCGCATCGGGACAAACTCCGAGCCGCGCTTGGCCTTGGCCAGTTCATCCTTGCTCAAATCCAGCCTGTATCCGTCACGCATGACAATGTGATAGCCGTCACCCTTGGCTTGAACAGACTTGAAGATATCGGTCGGGCTTTGACCGAACTTCGCCATCGCCGCCTTGATCGCCGAAATGGTCACGCAATTACCATCAGGGCCTTGGCGAAAGCCGTTCCATATATTTGCCGGCTTGGCGCCGTTGCGCTTATCGGACAGATCAGGAAGCGGCTGCGGTGTCGGATCCGGCAGGGGTGCATCCGGCCTGGGCAGCACGACCGGCGGGGGCGCAGGCGTTACCTTGGTCGCGACTGTATTCGCCGGTTCCTTGCCTGCCAGCAGGCCTTGCAACTGCGTAAAAAACTGGGTGAACAGTTCGAGAAGCTTTGCTAACAGCGGAGTGTCGCTGGCTGTGCTCCCAACGGTACTTTGATCGGTATTACCGAACGATGAGAAGACTTGTTTATCAACGAATACCGGCTGCACCGGAACCGATCGTCCTGGTGTGTTGCAGGTTTGCGAAGGTTGATAATAGTTTCTGACCGCGCCCGCATTATTGATTTCTGAACAAGACATATAACCATCCTTCATCAAGGCCCCCCTACGTTTTTGATCGGGAGCGCCTTATTGAAAAAACTGAGGAAGTGGCCGACTTACCTGCTTATCCGGCGGCCGGGATTAAACCGCCAGTCGCTGTCGAACGTTCGACGCCCGCTGCTGGATTCGAACTCAAAGTAGTCCTCAGACGGCCCAGGCGAAGTGATGTCCGGCTCCGGCTTATCCGGCTTCGGAGCAGCTGGTTTAGGTGCATCAGGCTTCGGCGGGAGCGATACGCCTGGCTTCGGCGCCATCGGTGCATCGAACTTAGGCGGGGCCGGCACGTCTGGCACCGGCATGGGCACGTCTGGCGTTGGCGGGACTGGCTTCGTTGCATCCGGGTGAGGGCAATGGCAGCTCATCACTCGAACCGTGACGTTCACGTCGGAACTGCTCCGGCTGTTCGGCTGCACGTCCTTGCCCGATGCCGGGTCTGGCCTGCGGTGCTCTGGCAGGGGTTTAGGCGTTTCCTTAACCTCGGAATGCGGCACCGCTGGATTGTTTGCTGGCTTGTCTTTCTGTACCGACACCTCGGGATGGGTCCCGGACTTGTCCTTGGCCGCAGTGTTCGGCACATTCGAATTACTGTCCGCCTTATTTTTCACCAGAGGGTCACTACTCTTCTCGGGCTTAGGCAGCAGGCCAGCATCGGGTACCAACTCGGGCATCCCCCCCTGCCCGAACAGCATGTTCCGTATCGCCTTGAATGCATATTCAAACATCTCGAACAACTTCTCGAGTGCATCCTTGTTGAAGGTGACGGTTCCATCCGTCAACCCGGCGGGATTGTTTTTCAATATTGTGCCGGGCGTAGTCGCGCGGATTTCGCCGGCGCTCTTATCGACAGACTTTGACAGGTCCGCATTCTGCTGATTGAGGTCATTATTCAAGCGAGGGAAATTATTGACCGACAAATTAGACATAAACAAATCCTTATTCAGTGATTGCCAAAACTCCTTCAGCGGTCTGCGAACAGACCGTCCAGGTTCTGGATTGGAAACAAACCCGAGTGCTGCACACTCCCTACTTTCGTGGGTGTTGCGAGCATCGGGTTCCGAAAATCGGCCTTCACATAAGGAAATTAAATGAAAATAGAGACATTATCCTATGGACTTTCCCTAAAACATCATGCTTGCCCGGTGCTCATCGTGGGCAAAATGGATATATCAGGCAACAGTCAGCCGTTAAGGCAAATTAATGAAATCACTCGCCCACACCAGTCACCCCTATCTGTGTTATTGCGCGCGCCCCTCATACTCGAACTAACAAAACTTAAAAACATGCGCCTCTGATACGGCAAGACCCTGTAGCAAACAAGAAACCTGCTCACATATATAAAGCAACCAAAAAGCTCAAATCATGCCAGCCACAAACACTCGCGGTTAACGATCCGAGGCCTTATTTCAAGCAAAAAAAAGGGCGCCCATGGCACCCTTTACTGCTGGATTGAAACGCTTATATATATGAACTTAATTTTGCAGCGCCACCGAATCAGGTAATCCCAACAATCGTCCTACCTGCTCCAGGTCGGTTACCCGACGCATCAGCGTAAATAGTTCGACGGCTTCGGGATAGTTGCGGGTCAACATGGCCAGCCATTGCTTCAAGCGTCCCGGCGCCTGGCGCTCGGTCAATTGCTCGACGGATTGCCGCCAGAATTCCTGGAGCATTGGCTGCATCTGCGCCCAAGTCATCTCGACCACCTCTTCCCCGGCCCGCGCGGCAGCAATCTGCCGGGCCAGATCGGGGCGGGCCACCAGGCCGCGACCGAGCATGATGTCTTCGACGCCGCTGATTTCACGGCATCGTCGCCAGTCTTCAACGCTCCAGATATCACCGTTGGCGAACACCGGCACCTTCACCACCTCCTGTACGCGCGGGATCCACTCCCAATGCGCCGGGGGTTTGTAGCCGTCAACCTTGGTGCGTGCGTGTACGACGATATGCGCCGCGCCGCCTTCGGCCAGGGCCGTAGCGCACACCAGGGCACCATCCGGGCTGTCGAAGCCCAGGCGCATCTTGGCAGTGACCGGAATGTGCGCCGGCACCGCACGTCGTACGTGCTCGACGATCTGGTTGAGCAGCTCCGGCTCCTTGAGCAATACCGCACCGCCACGGGACTTGTTGACGGTCTTGGCCGGGCAGCCGAAGTTCAGGTCCACCACCTGCGAGCCCAGCTCACACGCCAGGGCCGCGTTTTCCGCGAGGCACACCGGGTCTGAACCCAGTAGCTGCACACGCAGAGGCACGCCGGCAGCGGTCTTGGCACCGTGCAGCAACTCAGGGGCGAGTTTGTGGAAATAGGCAGGCGTCAGCAGGCGGTCGTTGACCCGGATGAACTCGGTCACGCACCAATCAATACCGCCGACCCGGGTCAGCACGTCCCGCAGGATGTTGTCGACCAACCCCTCCATGGGCGCCAAAGCAATTTGCATGGAAAACACTCAACGAAAAACGTGGCGCAGTTTACGGGTTTCAGGCGCCGGAGGGTAACTCGCCTTGCAGCGCCGGGCCGTAACCTTCAAGAAATTCCGACGGCATGCGCTTGGGCTTGCCGCTGGACAGCTCGATGCAGACAAAGGTGGTCTGCGCCCGCAGCAAGGTGGCGCCGTCACGGGGGCGTACCAGTTGGAAGCGCCGGGTCATTTTCAAGCGCTGGTCCCAGTCGACGATCCAGGTTGCCAACTGCAGCTCGTCGCCTTCGTAGCCGGCAGCGAGGTAATCGATCTCATGGCGCACCACCGCCATGGCGCGGTCCAGCCGGCGGTACTCGGAGAGGTCCAGCCCCAGGCGCTGGGAATGGCGCCAGGCGCAACGCTCCAGCCAGGACACGTACACCGCGTTGTTGGCGTGCCCCAGGCCATCGATGTCTTCGGCACCGACCTGAAGATCGATGATAAACGGCGTTGCCAAATCCCAGCCCATGCGGTGCTCCCAGTCGATTAATGTCGGCGGCGAGCAGTGTAACCCATGGTTCAGGCGGTTTGGCGCTCCGGCACGTGGCGGCCGGCGAGCAGCGCCAGGACGCCTTCGATCACGCGCGGATCTGCCAGCACCTTCTGGTGCCCGCCTTGCTCCAGGCGCAGCAGGCGGCTGTCGAACCAGGCGTCGTGGATCACCTGGCAGGCTTTGACCGAGACGAAGGTGTCGTCTTCGGCATGCACGATCAGCCCCGGGATATTCATTTGATAGTGGGCGACGTCGAGGTGCTTGAGGGGCATGCCCATCGTCAGCTCCACCTCCTGGATAAACGCCGACCGCGCTCGCGCTGGCAGACCGACCATGCCGGCAAAGCCGCGCAATACGTCGAGAAACCGCGAGGGTGCCGCGATACTGACCAGCGCCTCGGTGCGCAAGCCCAACTGCACCGCCAGCATCGCACTGGCACCGCCCATGGAGTGACCGACGACCGCATGCAACGGTGGCAGCTCGGCCGCCGCTTCCAGCATGGCGCGGGCGAACAGCAGCACATGGGCTTCGCGCCCCGGCGAACGCCCGTGGGCCGGGCCGTCCAGGGCAATCACCGAATACCCCGCCTCCACCAATGCCGTGATCAGGCTGGCAAACTGCGTTGGACGCCCTTCCCAGCCGTGCATCAACAGCACCGCAGGGCCTTGGCCCCATTTCAGCGCCGACAGGCCAAAACGCAAGGTGATGCGCTCGGACTGCGCCAGCAGCGGCAGCTCCCAGTCACGGGGTGGCAGATCCCGGGGCGTCATGAACACCCGGCGCATCTTGCTGGCAACAGTGTGCGGTGCCAGCCGGCCCAAGGTGCCGTTGACGCCACGAATCCATTTCAACGTGTCCATCGCTCATCCCTCAGGCCAGAAGGCCGTTCTTAACGCACTGCGGACTTGGCCGCACGCAACACACGGTCCGATAACTCACCCGGGCCCAAGGCGCGAGCCAGCGACAAGCCACCGATCATCAGCGCCATGTCAGCCAGGGCCTTGTCGGTGTCTTCGGGGCTGGCGGCCAACTGTGCAGCCATCAGCTCGCAGTGTTCGTTCAGTGCCTGGCGAAATTCATCCGGCAAGCGGCTCATCTCGCCCACGGTGGCCGGGATCGGGCACGCCTGGGCGGTGGAGTCACGGTGCTTGCGCGACAGGTAGAACGCTGCCACCAGGGCGCGGCGCTCTTCACCCGTCAAGGTCGAGTCCATGTCATCGATGGACGCGCGACGCCGGGCCAACAACGCGGTGAAGGCCTCCAGCATCAGCGCATCCTTGCTTTCAAAATGCGCGTAGAAACCACCGACGGTGAGCCCCGCCGCGCCCATCACTTCGCCCACACTCGGCTCGGCCGGGCCACGCTGCACCAGGGCGGCGCTGGCAGCTTGCAGAATACGTTCGCGGGTTTGCGCTTTTTTATCGTTCATCGTTGCCTCCGAATCTCATGCTTCGAATATTATTACCATAATAATATTTCGCAAGCCACCGGCATGACCATTGGTCAGAAGAACATTTTTAGGGAAGAGGAAGGGAGATTGGCCAAACGCCAGACAAACAAAAGGGCCATTCAATAATTGAATGACCCTTAAAAATCCCGCAGAGCGGGTAATCG
>NZ_JAIWYM010000043.1:0-40685 GCF_020515595.1 Pseudomonas sp. MWU16-30323 | reverse complement strand
TTGCACTCGTTGAGTGGCGCTTTTTTTTGCCGGCGCTGTGGGCGGTTCAGGCATAGCCCTCAGCGAAATGCCTAGAACTTGAAGCGCCCCACCAGGCCCTTGAGCTGACCGGAAATATCCGTCAACCGCCCGGACCCGGTCTGTGCCGAATGCGCAAAGCCTTCCACCAACTGCGCATCGGCATGGATCTGCGCGATGTGCCGGTTGATCTCTTCGGCCACCTGGTGCTGTTCCTCGGCGGCCGTGGCGATCTGGGTGTTCTGGTCGCGAATCGAGTCGACCGAGCCACGGATCTTGTCGAAGCTGTCGCGGGCCTGCTGGATGCGTTCCACGCTGGTGTGGGACACCAGCAGGCTGCCTTGCATCTGCTGGGTGACTTCCTGGGTGCGGCGGGCGAGGTTGCCCAGCAGGCTGTCGATTTCGCCGGTGGAGTCGGCGGTGCGTCGCGCCAGGGCCCGCACCTCGTCGGCGACCACGGCGAACCCACGGCCCTGGTCACCGGCACGTGCGGCTTCGATGGCGGCGTTAAGCGCCAGCAGGTTGGTCTGTTCGGCAATCGAGCGGATGGTGTCGAGGATGGTGTTGATGTTTTTGCTGTCCTGCTCCAGTTGCTGCATCGTCTGGGTGGAGCGCTGCAGGTCTTCGCTGAGCTTGAGCACGCTGCCAGTGGCTTCGCCGATATGCTGCTGGCCGTCGTGTACATCGCGGTAGCCTTCGTCGGCACTCGATGCGGCGGCGCTGCAGGAGCGAGCGACTTCGTTGGCGGTCGCCACCATTTCGTTGAAGGCGGTGCTGACCAGCTCCACGGCTTCACGTTGGCGGCCTGCCGCCTGGTTCATGTTATGGGCGACGTCGCGGGTGTCGGCGGCGGCGGCTTGCAGGTCGGAAGAGGCATTGCCGATGCGTTGCACCAACTGGGCGATCATGCTCAGGAACTGGTTGAACCAGCCCGCCAGGCTGGCGGTTTCGTCCTTGCCCTGCACCTTGAGCTGGCGGGTGAGGTCGCCTTCACCTTCGGCAATCTCTTGCAGGCCGTCGGCCACCCCGCGAATCGGGCGCACGATCACGCTGGCAAAACTGGCGCCGACAATCGCAAACACCACGGCCAGTGCGGCGGCGATGGCGGCGATCAGCCAAGTCAGGCGAGTGGCGCCGGCCATCACTTCGTCGCGCTTGATCAGGCCGATAAAACGCCAGCCCAGGTCTTTGGAACTGACCACGTTGGCCATGTAGGTCACACCCTCGATGTTCACCTGGGTCACGCCGTCGCCGCGCTTGGCCAGCTCGGCATAATCAGGGCCCAGGTCGGCCATCGGTTTGAAGTTGTGCTTGGCGTCGCTGGGGTCTACCAGCACGTTGCCGTTGGCTTCCACCAGCATCAGGTAGCCGCTGTCGCCGAGCTTGATGTTGCGCACCAGTTCGGTGAGTTGCTTGAGCGACACGTCCAGGCCGACGACGCCGAGGATCTTGCCCGTGTCGTCGGCGACGGTGTGCACGGTGCCGATCAGCGACACATCGTCTGGTGCCCAATAGTAGGCGCCGGTACGCACGGTCTTGCCGGGCGCGGCGATGGCCGCCTGGTACCAGGGGCGCACGCGCGGGTCGTAGTTGTTCAGTTTGGTGTCGTCAGGCCAACTGGCGTAACCGCCGTCGCTCAGTCCCAGGGACAGGTAGGCGGTGCTGGGATGGCTTTTGGCGAACTGGTCGAAAATCCCCAGCAGGTCTTTATTGGTCGGCGTGAGCGGGATTTGCGCAGCGTCGGCGCCGGCATAACTCTTGAGGTCCTTGGCCGCGACAACGCGCGGGTCCTTGGCCACGTATTCGACGTTCTGGCTGATGCCGTCGAAAAACTGCTTCATGCCGTTGTCGATCTGACGGATCTCGCGGCCGCTGCTGTCGAGGAAATTGGCCATGGCCCCCTCGCGCACATTCAGCACCACCAGAATGGCCACCAGGATGACCGGCAGGCACGCGATGGCCGCAAAGGCCCAGGTCAGCTTCTGCTTGATATTCATGACTTCACCTGCGGGTATTTATAGTTTTGGCAAGGAGAAAACAGTTGGGTCGAACGTCGCATGTATTGTTTTGACGGCGGGTGTGGCCATGCGTACCCCCTGTATATCGACTGCGGGGGCACGCACTTGAGGCCGAAGGCGCGGTTTAACGGTGGGGGCTGGTGGTCTCAGCCTTCGAACACCGCGCCATCAGACGTCGCTGCTAAACGTGATGCATAAGTTTCTCAAACGTCATCAACCATCTTTTTACGGCGTGATACGCTAGCCTTACTTTTGAATTGGCACTGGTCGTTCCCGCGTATACGGCGACAGTGAGGAGTGAACATGTCGAAAATTTCCCACCATGATCTGCGGCGCTCGTTTCGCGAACTGCTGGCCTCCCAACACTGCTTTCACACCGCTTCGGTGTTCGACCCGATGTCTGCCAGGATCGCGGCTGACCTGGGTTTTGAAGTCGGCATCCTGGGTGGCTCGGTGGCGTCGCTGCAGGTCCTGGCTGCGCCGGACTTCGCGCTGATTACCCTGAGTGAGTTCGTCGAGCAGGCCACCCGCATCGGCCGGGTGGCGCAGCTTCCGGTGATCGCCGACGCCGATCACGGCTACGGCAACGCCCTCAACGTGATGCGCACCGTCCAGGAACTGGAGCGTGCGGGCGTTTCGGCACTGACCATTGAAGATACCCTGCTGCCCGCGCAGTTCGGGCGCAAATCCACCGACCTCATCAGCACGGAAGAGGGGGTGGGCAAGGTCAAGGCAGCCCTGGAGGCGCGGGTCGATCCGCAGCTTTCGATCATCGCGCGCACCAACGCCGCCGTGCTGCCGGTGGAGGACGTCATCCATCGCACCAAGGCGTATCAAGAAGCCGGTGCAGACGGCATCTGCATGGTGGGTGTCCGTGACTTCGACCACCTTGAACAGATCGCCGAAGGCCTGACGGTGCCGCTGATGCTGGTGACCTACGCCAACCCGAACCTCAATGACAACGAGCGCCTGGCCAAACTGGGCGTGCGGATTGTGGTGGCCGGCCACGGCGCGTACTTTGCCTCGATCAAGGCCACCTACGACAGCCTCCGCGAGCAGCGCAACCTCACCCGCAGCACCTCAAACCTGACGGCCAGCGAACTGACCCATACCTACACCTTCCCCGACACCTACGTGAGTTGGGCCAAGGAGTTCATGGATGTTCAAGAGTAGAGCCTGCCAGGCGTCAGGCGTTACGCGACAGAAACTGAAAAAGGACCTCTGAAAAGAGGTCCTTTTTTTTCGTCTGCACAAACGTATTTCTTCGTGGGTTGCCACCGTCGACAGCGTCCGAACCGCAGCGCTTAAGCTAATGCAAAAAAGGTATTTATTCCTACTTTTTAAGATCGTTTAGCTTTATGCCCACGGAAGGTGTTGCGCTTCAAGCGCAGCGCTTTTTTTTGCGTTTGGCTACCTGGAGCTACTGTGACAATCATTCAATCCCCGTTGGCGACTGCCTGGGTCGCGCCTTCCCGACACCCTGAGGGGGGCGGAGACGATCATGCGAATGACGGTGACGTGGTGCTTGAACTGCGAAACATCACCAAGGCTTATGCGCGAAAAGACGCGTCGGCGCTGCCAGCCGTCAGCAATATCAACTTGAAGGTACGCCGCGGAGAAGTCCTCTGCCTGATGGGCACCTCCGGCAGTGGCAAGTCGACGTTGCTGCGGCACATCAACCGCTTGATCGAGCCCTCCAGTGGCGAGGTCTTGATTGAAGGCGAGGCCATCAGCGAGCTGAGCAGCAAGGCCTTGCGTGCATTGCGCTCGCGCCGTATCGGCATGGTGTTTCAGCATTTTGGCCTGTTACCCCACCGTACGGTTCTGGACAACGTCGCGTTGCCGTTGGAATTGCGCGGGGAACCCGAGTCGGTTCGGCACGCGGCTGCCATCACTCAGCTGAAGGCCGTAGGGTTGGACGGTTGGGGAGAGCATTATCCCCACGAGCTTTCCGGAGGCATGCAGCAACGCGTCGGGTTGGCCCGGGCGCTGGTGACGCAGCCCGATATCCTGCTGATGGACGAGCCTTTCAGCGCACTCGACCCCACCATCCGCCGCGATTTGCAGCGTCATTTCCTGGCCCTGGCACGTGAGCGCGGGATCAGCACCTTGTTGGTCACCCACGACCCGGCGGAAGCCATCCTGCTGGCCGATCGTATTGCCGTGCTACGCAAAGGCCGATTGGTGCAAGTGGGCACTCCGGCACAGTTGCTTGAGCGTCCTGCCGATGCAGAAGTCGCGGATTTTTTCCGCGACTGCAGGCCCACGCCATCCCCGGTGCAACAGGTTGCCAGCGTCCGCCTCCAGGCTCCCGATGCCGAGCCTCGTGAGCAACATGCCAGCCCCGGTCTGCGCGGCTGGCAAGCGCTTCTGCTGGGGCCGGCAGCGCTGGCTGCCCGTGGCAGGGGCGGCTGGTTCTGGCTGACCTTCGCCGCCGAGCTTGCCGCTTTGACCTTCCTGGTCAAAGGCATTATCAGCGGCGCGTGGCTCGCAGTCCTGGCCGCCATGGCGGTGCTCGGCGCCAGCCGTTTCCTGGCCGTTTCCCTCAGCCGTCAGTCGGTGCGCCGCAACGTACCGAGTTGGGGGCTGCCGTTGTTGGTACTGCTTGCCAGTGAGGCGTTGGTGGTCTGGCGAGTCATCACGCCGGACACCCGTAGCGCGTTGCTTCAGTTTCCGGCAAACCGCCAAGCGTTGCTGTTTGCAGCAGACAGTATCGACCAGTTCATTGGTTGGTCTCAGGTGACCTTCGAGGGCGCATTTGTCGGGGTGATTGTCGCCGTCCGCACCGTCATCGAGGGCATCGAAAACCTGCTGGGATGGTTGCCATGGTCAGTCTCGGCATTGGCGCTGGTGTTGTTGGCCTGGCGTTCGGCTGGCCTGGCGCTGGCACTGACGAGCAGCGCTGCGTTGCTGTACATCGGGCTGTTCGGTTTCTGGGAGCGCACCATCGCCACGCTGGCACTGGTGGGCTCGTCGGTACTGATCGCGCTGGTCATCGGCGTGCCCACCGGCATTCTCCTGGCGAAACGACCGCTGTTTCGCCGCGTGGTAACGCCGTTGCTGGATGTGATGCAGACGCTGCCCACCTTTGTGTACCTGATTCCCGCCGTGGCGTTCTTCTCGGTGGGCAAGACGCCGGCGGTCATCGCGACGGTGATTTTTGCCTTGGCGCCGATGATTCGCCTGACATCGCTGGGGATCCAGGAAGTCCCCAAGGATGCCGTCGAGGCTGCTGTCGCCCATGGCGCCAGCCCCTGGCAAACCCTGATCAAGGTCCAGTTGCCACTGGCTCGCCGTTCCTTGTTGCTGGGCATCAACCAAACCATCGTCATGAGCCTGTCGATGGTCGTGGTCGCTGCGCTGATCGGCGCCGGAGGCCTGGGTTATGACGTGATGACGGCGCTGCGCAACATCAAGGGCGGCGAGGGCATGCTGGCCGGTGTCGCGATTGTGCTGTGTGCGCTTATCCCGGACCGAATCATTCAATCGAGCTTGCGCAAGCAAGATCACCTGCACAACCCATCGTGAGATTTATCGTGAACACACCCTTATCGCGCCGCCTGGGCGCCGCCGCACTGCTGGCCTCCCTGATTCTCTCCCCGACGGTTTTCGCCAAGGACAAAATTGTCATTGGCGAGCAGAACTGGACGGGCGCAATCGCCATTCAGCACATTCTTGGGGAAGTCATCGAAAGCCGCCTGAACGGTGATGTGTCGTACCTGGCCGGGGACGTGCCGGTGCTGTTCAGTGCTGCCGCAAAAGGCGATGGCGCGGTGGATGTGCTGACCGACATCTGGTTGCCCAACCAGTCGGCAGCATGGGCCCGATACGTGACGGGCGGCACCCGTTCACTGGTGCCCAACGACCACCCTTATGCCGGCGAGCAAGGGTTTTACATCCCGGGCTATATCCAGGACAAATACGGTGTGAAATCGGTCTACGACCTGAAAAAACCGGAAGTGGCCAAGCTGTTCGAGCCGCTGGGCGGTGGCGAGGCACAGCTACTGGTGGGCCCGGCGGGCTGGGAGTCGACCTATATTGGCCAGATCAAGGCCAAGGATTATGGGTTCGCCGATCAATTCGAGTCGGTGTCCACCGAGGCCTCTGTGACCTACGCCAAGCTGGCGGCGGCGTACAAGGCCCAACGCGGCGTGGTGTTTTACGCCTACACCCCGGACTGGATCTTCTCGGCCTTTGACCTGCGCCGTCTGGAAGAACCGGCGTTCGACGGTTATGCCCAGGACAACAAAAAGGATGACCCGCTGTACAAGGCCGATGGCTGCTGGAAATTTATCAGCCCGACGGTCGACCCGGACTGGTTGAACAAGAGCCAGATCACCTGCGCCTTCCCGGACGCCAAGGTCTACGTACTGGCGTCAACGGCTTTGCAGAAGCGCGCGCCAAAAATTGCCGAATTCCTGCGTAATTTCTCGATTGAACCGGCGCAACTCAATGGTCTGATCCTGAAGATCGAAAAAGAAAAACTCCCGGCAGATGCCGCGGCCAAGACCTGGGTCCAGGCGAACACGGCCACGGTTGATCAATGGTTGGCCCCGTCGGCGCAAAAAGTGAGTACAAACCCATGAGCCAGATTGCTTTGCGCCTGCTCGATGGCGGCATGGGCCGGGAGTTGAAACGCATCGGAGCGCCGTTCCGCCAGCCTGAATGGTCGGCACTGGCGTTGATCGAGGCGCCGGAGTTTGTGCTCCAGGCTCACGGAGCATTCATTGCTGCCGGTGCCCGGATCATCACCACCAACAGTTATGCCGTGGTGCCGTTTCATATCGGGGATGCACGCTTTGCCGAGCAGGGGCGTCTGCTGGCGGAGCGGGCAGGGCGCCTGGCGCGTCAGGCGGCATCCGCGAGTGGCGAGCCAGTGGCGGTCGCGGGCTCGTTGCCACCGGCCCTGGGCTCCTATCGGCCTGACCTGTTTGATCATCAACGCTCGGTCGCGATCCATCGCGAGCTGATCGACGGGCTGCAAGCCCATGTGGATGTCTGGCTGGCGGAGACCCAGAGTTCGACTGCTGAAGTTCGAGCGGTCGTTGAGGCGTTGGGCGCGCAATCCAAGCCGCTTTGGGTATCGTTTACGCTGCTGGATGAAACGGATGGGCCCGCGCGGCTGCGTTCCACTGAATCGGTGGGCGACGCCGTACGTGTGGCGGCACAATTGGGCGCGCAGGCGGTACTCTTCAATTGCAGCCAGCCGGAAGTCATGGCGGCGGCGCTCACCGAGGCCCGGCTTGTGATTCAAAGCCTTGGTCAAAGCCTTGAGCTGGGGGTTTACGCCAACGCGTTTCCTCCCGTCAACACAGAGGCCAAGGCGAATAGCACGTTGCTGGAAATTCGTAGTGACCTGGGCCCCGAGTCTTACCTGGAGTGGTCCAGAACCTGGGTCGAGGCGGGCGCGACCATCGTTGGCGGCTGCTGCGGCATCGGCCCCGAGCACATCGCGCAGTTGCACCTGCACCTGAGACCGCAAACAGAGGTGGCTGGAAAATGAGTGAGCATGATGTGGTTGAGCAGGCGACCTTTGGCGTCGGCTATTTGAATGGGGGGAAACCCTTCAAGGCGCGCGGCGCTGCGAGTACTTCGGCGTACGCGATACGCTGGTTTACCGCCGGGCCGCACGCTGACCCTAAAGGTACTTCAAACCCGATGGCGCAACTTCTCCACGTACGATTCCATTTGAAGAAACCACAGGTGCCGATCAGCGCTGCCGTGGTGGCGTCGCTATGAATCGCAAACAACCCCGCCGAATCTTCCTGTGTAAGTTCTCTGAGGGTCAGGCGTTCGGTTTTGAGAGTCGGAAAATCGGACACTGCGGGCGTCACCTTTTAGAAAAACGATTCGCCAAGGTGTGTGTTGCACGGCAAAAAATCAATCAAGTGGGCCCATGATCGCTCCCACGCACCGTGTGGGGAGCGTTAGAAGCCAAAGCGAAAGCCAAATCTGAAGCTGATACGGCTCTGCTTTTCTGTGGGAGCTGGCTTGCCTGCGATGCAGACGCCTCGGTGTTCCAGATACACCGAGGCGATGCTATCGCAGGCAAGCCAGCTCCCACATTTGACCGTGCCCGCTTTTGATCTTGATCTTAGGCGCTCCAATAGCCGCCGTTACCTAAAAACGGATAGGCACACATCACCCCACCCAGCCCCTCCACATTGCACCCACGCCCCAGAGCCGATAGTCTTGCAAACCATTACCAAAACCCCAATGCCCCCGGGCCCATTGGGTAAAAGGAGAGGTTTGTGAACATCGGACAGTTCGCCTTTCAACGCCAGGTTGAAACTCTATACGTCGACCACAACGGCTGGCTACGTACCCTGTTGCGACGCAAATTGGGCAATGCATTCGACGCCGCCGACCTGGCTCACGATGTCTACCTGCAACTCATGCGCAAGGGCCAACTCCCGCCCACCGGCGAATCCCGGCGCCACCTGACCCAAATTGCCAACGGCCTGGTCATCGACCTCTACCGCCGTCGCCAGATCGAATCCGCCTACCTGCAAGCCCTGACCCTCTTGCCCGAGCCCTGCGCCCCCGATGAAGAGACCCGCGCCCTGGCCATCGAGGCCCTGATCGAAATCGACGCCGCCCTGCACAACCTGCCACCCAAGGCACGCCAGGCCCTGCTGCTGTGCAAACTCGACGGCCTGAGCTACCGCGAGATCGCCGCCGAGCTGCACGTCTCCGTCTCCTCGGTGGAAAAATACATCGCCGCCGGCCTGCTGGCCTGCTACCAGACCCTGCACGGCTGACCCACGGCGATGTCGACCGAACAGCCAATCTCCGCGGATATCATCGAGCGCGCCACCGCCTGGATGGCCCGCCTGTGGGCCGATGACGCCAGCGCCGAAGACCACGCCAACTGCCTGCGCTGGCGCGCCGCACACCCCCATCATGAGCTGGCCTGGACACGCCTGCTGGGCTTCGAGCAAAAACTCAACAGCGTCCCCGCCGCAGTAGCCAGGCACAGCCTGGCCGAACCCGAAGCGCCCGATTCCCTCAATCGCCGCAGCACCCTGCGGCTGCTGGGCCTGTTGGTCGCAGCCGGTGGCCTTGCCTACGGTGTGCGCCGCACCGATGCCTGGCAACTGGCCAGTGCCGGCCATAGCACCCGCACTGGCGAAATTCGCGAAGTCACATTGCCCGACGGTACCCGCCTGGTGTTGGGCTCGGCCTCGGCGATTGACGTGCAGTTCGACGATCACCAGCGCCTGGTATTGCTGCGGGCCGGTGAGGTCTTCATCACCACTGCGCCTTCACCCCGGCCGTTTCGGGTGCTGAGTCGCCAAGGCGTGTTTCAGGCCCTGGGCACGCGCTTCAGCGTCCGCCAATGCGACGACGACAGCTGCCAGTTGGCAGTGCTTGAGGGCGCCGTACACGTGCAGCCGGACCATGGCCCAGCGGCGCGAGTGGAGGCGGGGCAAGGTGCCACGGTTTCCAGGGACAAGGTGCACCCGACTGCGACGGTGACTGACCGCAGCATCGCCTGGGTCAAGGGCCTGTTGGTGGCCGATGGCACCCGGCTCGACGAACTGATCGCCGAGCTGGCGCGCTACCGCCCCGGAGTGCTGCGCTGTGCGCCGGAGGTGGCGACGCTGCGGGTCAGCGGCGTGTTGCACCTGGACAATACCGACCTGGCCCTGGACAACCTGGCCGCCGCGTTGCCGATACAAGTGGTGAGGCGCACCCGCTATTGGGTGACGGTACGTGCCCCTGCCTGAAAAAACTTGAGGTTTGATTGAGGGTTTTGGCGGCTCGTTCGGAAGATAAGGTAAGGGCGAGCAAAGGCTCATTCAGTCAGGGAGACTTCATGAGTAACAAGGATGTGGCTACGGCCAAACCCAGGGGGCGGGGCGCGGTCTCGCACGTGTTGCGGCCGGTGCGCGGGCGACTGCTCGCTGCGGCACTGCTGGCCGGTGTGGGCAGTATGTTCACGCTGGTGCCGCTGGGGGGCATCGTGCATATCGCCAGGGTCGCCCTCGGCGGGCCGTCCCTGGCCCAGGCATCGGGGGAGGTGTGGTTGACCATCAGCGTCAGCCTGGCGAGCCTGTTCGCGGGCCTGCTGTTGATGACGGTTGCGGAGACAGTCGCGCACCTGGCCGACAACCACATCACTCGCCATCTGCGCTTGGCAATCGCCCAGCGACTGAGCCAGGTGCCGCTGGGCTGGTTCACCGAGCGGGCGTCGGGCGAGGTCAAGCAGGCGATGCAGGACGACATCGGCACCCTGCACAGCCTGACTGCGCATTTCTATACCACCGCCGGGCGTTGCGCCGGGGCAGTGCTGGTGTCGGCGGTGTATCTGTTCTCGGTCGACTGGCGCATGGCGCTGGTATCGCTGTTGCCGTTCCCGGGGTTTTTCCTGTTCTTCAATCGTGGGATGAACGCCAGCGGCAGCACCAGGCAGGCCTTTGTCGAACGCATGACCCGGGTCAATAACGCAGTCGTCGAGTTCGTCAACGGCATTGCGGTGGTCAAGGCCTTCGGTGCCATCGGCAAGGCCCACGCGGGCTACCGCAAGGCGGTGGATGACTTCAGCGAAGCCTTCGTTGAGTTCACCCGGCCGCTGGTGGGGGCGATGGCCAACGCCAATGCAATGATCGCCCCGGTGACGGTGCTGGCAACGGTGCTGACGTTCGGCCTGGTGTTTATCAGCCTGGGCTGGATCAACGCCGTGGAGGTGCTGCCGTTCGCCATTGTCGCGCCGGGTATTTGTGCGCCGCTGATGTTGCTGAGTTACATCACTCACGACCTGAACAACGCCGTTGGCGCCGCCGAGCGTGTACAGGCACTGCTGGCGACACCGGTGCTGGCACAGGTGGAACCGGGTTCCGAGCGGCTGCCCAAGGACGCCGAGGTACGCGTGGAAAACCTCGGGTACGCCTACGACCCGCAGAACCCGGTACTGTCGAACATCAGCTTCACCCTCAAGCCCGGCACCGTCACCGCCATCGTCGGCGCCTCGGGTTCGGGAAAATCGACCCTGTCGCGCCTGCTGCTGCGTTTTTTTGACCCGACCGAGGGGCGTATCACCCTGGGCGGCGTCGACCTGCGGCAGATCGAGACCTCGCAGCTCTACAACCTGATTGGCTTCGTGTTGCAAGAGGTGCGCCTGGTCCACGCCAGCATTGCGGAAAACATCGCCCTCGGCCGGCCCAGCGCGAGCCGCAAGGAAATCGAGGCGGCCGCCCGGGCCGCGAATATCCACGAATGCATCATCGGCTTGCCACGGGGCTACGCCTCGGTAATCGGCGAGGACGCGCAGCTGTCCGGTGGCGAGCAGCAGCGTATCAGCATCGCCCGCGCGGTATTGCTGGCGCCGCCGGTGCTGGTGCTGGATGAACCCACGGCCGCCGCCGATGCCGGAAACGAGGTGGCGATCCAGGACGCGCTGTCACGCGTTGCCCAAGGGCGCACGCTGCTGGTGATCGCCCACCGGCTCGACACCGTGATGCACGCCGACCACATTATCGTGCTGGAAAACGGCCGCATCGTTGAACAGGGCAACCATCCCCGACTGATCGCGCAGGAGGGCCGCTACGCGCGCCTGTGGGCGTCGGGTGGCTACAAACAGACCCGCGAACAGGCGCTGCCGACATGCTGAAAACCTTTATCGAACTGTTGGGTGACGACGGGCCAGTCTTGCGTCGCTATGTGGGAAAAGTGGTGTTCTACGGCGCGCTGTGCGGGCTGACCATCGCGGCGCTGGTGCCGGTACTGACCGATATGCTCAACGGTGATCTTGCCGAAGCCGCGTTGTGGCTGGTGGTGTTCCTGGCGGCGGTGGCGACGTGTTGGGCTACGCGCCGGGAAGTTGAAAAGGCTGGCGTGGCGGTGGGCGTGGCGGTGCTGCAAGGCGGTCGCCAGCGGATGGGCGATCATGTGGCCGGGCTGCCTGTCGGCTGGTTTACGCCGCGTAACACCGCGCGGCTCAACCAGGTGGTGACCCAAGGCATGATGACCGTCGCCCAACTGCCGGCCCATGTATTTACCCCGGTGCTCAGCGGCGTGGTGACGCCGTTGGTGTTGGTGCTGGCGTTGTGTGTGTTGAACTGGAAAATGGGCCTGATCGCCTTGTTGGCATTGCCGATTCTCGGTGCTGCGTTCTGGTTCAGCGCGCGGCTGGGCCGGCGTGCCGACCGGGCGTTCCAGCGCAGCTCGGCTGACACCAGCCAACGCATGCTGGAGTTCGCCCAATCGCAGTCGGTGTTGCGTGCATTCAGCGGCGGCGGTAGCTCGGTGTTCCTGCAACGGGCGATTGAACAGCAACACGCGACAGGGGCACGCCTGATCCTGCTGTCCGCAACCTCGGTACTGCTGAATATGTGGCTGGTACAGATGGTGTTCGCCGCCTTGTTGATCGCCGCCGCATTGTGGCTTGACGCGTACCTGGGGAATGCCGTGTACATGGGCTCGGTGATCGCGGTGATGGTCTCGCTGTTGTTGGTCAGCCGCTTCATTGACCCGTTGCTGGAAGTGGCCGGCTATGGCGAGACCTTGCGCGGCGCCGGGGTGCAACTTGAGGCGGTGCGCGAGATCCTCGCGGCATCGCCGATGAAGGAGCCAAGCGCGTCGCAGTGTCCTCGGGATGCCTCAGTGGAATTGTGCGACGTCAGCTTTCGTCACCCGGGTAGTCCTCGGGACGTACTGCGCGGCGTGAACCTGCGTATTGAGCCTGGCAGCATGACCGCACTCGTAGGGGAATCCGGCTCCGGCAAGACCACGCTCTTGCGGTTGGTCGCGCGTTTTTTCGAGGCCAGCCAGGGCCAGGTGTGTATCGGTGGCGTGGATGTGCGACAGATGTCCAGCGAGCAACTCAACGCGCAGATCAGCCAGATTTTCCAGGACACCTACCTGTTCCAGGGCAGCGTCGCCGACAACATTCGCCTCGGCAAGCCCGACGCCAGCGATGCACAAGTGCTGAAGGCCGCGCGACAGGCCGGCGTGCAAGACATCATCGAGCGTCTGCCCATGGGCCTGTCGACCATCGTGGGCGAGGGCGGGGCACGCCTGTCCGGTGGCGAACGCCAGCGCGTTGCGATCGCCCGGGCACTGATCAAGGGCGCGCCGATCCTGTTGGTGGACGAAGCCACCGCTGCACTGGACGCCGAGAACCAGGCGGTCATCGCCGAAACCCTGGCACGGCTGCGCGGCACGTGCACGTTGATCGTGATCGCGCATCAGCTGTCGACGGTGGTGATGGCCGACCAGATCGTGGTGCTTGAAGAGGGCCGGATCGTAGAGCATGGCACGCCTGAACAACTGACGGCCCGGCAGGGGCGCTATGCCCGGTTCCTGGCGCAGCGGCGGGCGTCGAAAGGCTGGCGTATCGCCTAGTGGACCCGCCAGGCAGGCGGGTCCGAAGGGCAGGTCAGAGCTTCGGCAGTTGCCCGATACGGCCCATCATTTCGGTGACGATCTGCAGGTCCAGCAGGAACTGGTCGACGGTCTTGAACTCGCTGTCGGTATGGCCGGTGTACTTGACCTCCGGCCGTGCCAGGCCGAATTGCACGCCATTCGGTAACTCATGCACCGAGGTGGCACCGGCGGAAGTGCCGTACTTGTGCTCCATGCCCAGGTTCTCGCTGGCCACCGCCAACAGCGCCTTGACCCACTCGCCTTCAGGGTTGCGGTACATCGGCTCGGCGATCGAGTAGTCGAAGCTCACGGCCACTTTGTTCTGCTTGGTCCAGGCTGCCAGTTTGTCGGCGATTTCAGCCTTGAGCGCTTCCGGCGACTTGCCTTTCGGCACCCGCAGGTTGACCGCCAGCTTGAAGGTGTTGTCATCCTCGCCCACATAGGTCAGCGAGGTGGTCAGCGGCCCCATGAACGCATCGGAGAAGCCCACACCCAGTTTGCCACCCAGGTAATCCAGGCCCCAGTTGTTGGCGGCATAACGCGCGGCGTCGGTGAACGGGTTGTGCTTGAGCGCGACCTTGCCGTCGAGGCTGTTGAGGAAGTCGAGCATCCGGGCCACCGGGTTTACCCCGGATTCTGGCTCGGAGGAGTGGGCCGACACACCGGTGACGGTCAGCTGGACGTCCTTGCCGACCACCTTGGCCGCCACTTCAAAGTCGCCGCCATTGCGCTTGGCGTAGTCGCTACCGGCCTTTTGCAGGCTGGCGGCCAGTTCGGCAGGCTTGTCGCTGAGCAATGTCACCACCGACGCCGATGGAATCTGGTTGGTGGCCTTGCCGCCGGTCATCGAGATGATTTCTGCGCCTTTGCCGTCAGCCTTGCGCTTGGGGAACTTGGCCATCACCGTGCCGTAGCCTTTCTCGGCGATCACCACCGGGTAGCCGCCATCCAGCGCCAGGTTGTAGTTGGGCGTGGGGTTGTGCTCGAAATAGTACGGGATCGCGTCGCCGGAGGTTTCCTCGGTGGTGTCAATCAGCAGCTTGAAGTTGCGTGCCAGCGGCAGCTTCTCTTCCTTGATTACCTTCATCGCGTACATCGCCACCACGATGCCGTTCTTGTCATCCTCGGTACCACGGCCATACATGCGGTCGCCGATCAGCGTGACCTTGAATGGATCGAGCTTGGTGCCGTCCTTGAGCACCCAGTTTTCCGGGGTGACGGGTACCACGTCGGCGTGAGCATGGATGCCGACGACTTCATCGCCGCTGCCTTCCAGGGAGATCTCATACACGCGGTTGTCGATGTTGCGGAAGTTCAGGTTGAACGACTCGGCCAGGCTCTTGATCTTGGCGGCGATCTTGATGAACTCGGGGTTGTCGTGCTGGGCCACGCCGGCCACCTGGAAGGTCGGGATCTCCACCAGTTCACGCAGGGTTTCAGTGGCGGCAGCGCCGTACTTCACCCGCGCATAAAGGCCCAGCAGGCGATGGATTTCATTCTGCTGGTCGGCGGTCAGGTCCTTGTTGTCGAGGAAGCCACTGATAGCCGGGCCGAGGTTGTCGCTCTTCGCCACGTCGCTCTTGGCCAGGCTGCCGAGAAACTGCCTGAAATCCTTGACTGAAGCGTCACTGAAGGTCTTCAGGATGATCGCGTTCTGTTGCGGGGTGAGGTTGGCTTGAGCTTGGGTGGTGAACACCGAAAGGCTGGCGGCCATCAGGGTGGCTACGGCCAGTTGCTTGAGGGAAAAATCCATTGCTGAGGGCATTCCTTTGCAGGGAGTGAGTGAGAAATGTCTGATCGAAAGGTCAGAAACAATTTCACACACTACCATCGGGAGGCTGCAGGAGGGGAGTCCCTGTTGTGGGATTTGTCCGGGGGAAATGCGCAAGTGGCGCATAAACGAAAATCCAGTGTGGGAGCTGTCGAGCTTTAGCGAGGCTGCGATAGCGGTGGTTCAGGCAGCATCAATGGTGACACTGCTGCCGCCCTCGCAGCCTCGCTAAAGCTCGACAGCTCCCACAGGGTTTGGGGGTCTGCTAATCTCCCGACGTTGAAATCTCGACCGCCACCCGTGGACCTCCTAATGACAACCCCAACCGATTCAAACCTTGAACCCCAATCCGTCTGCAGCCCGATCACCAGCAGCGCCATTTTCATGGTCGCCACCCTGGCTCCTGGCAGCGACTCGGCCGAAGCAGTACGCAGTTGGTGCGCCGATGTTGCCGGCCTGGTGCGTTCAGTCGGCAAGCGTGTGCCGGCGGGCAACCTGTCCTGTGTCGTAGGTTTCGGCTCAAAGGCGTGGGACGCGCTGTTCGGCAGCCCGCGCCCGGCGGCATTGCATCCGTTCAAGGAGGTCGGCGTGGCAGGGCGCCTGGCACCGGCCACGCCGGGGGATATCCTGCTGCACATCCGTGCCGATCAGATGGACCTGTGTTTTGAGTTGGCCACGCAGTTGATGGCCGCGCTGGGCGATTCAGTGACAGTGGTGGACGAGGTCCAGGGTTTCCGCTACTTCGACATGCGCAGCATCATCGGTTTTGTCGACGGCACCGAGAACCCGGTCGGGCGCAAGGCGGTGGGATTCACCATTGTCGGGGACGAGGATCCGGCGTTCAGCGGCGGCAGCTATGTAATGGTGCAGAAGTACCTGCACAACATGAAGGCCTGGAATGAATTGTCGGTGGAGGCGCAGGAGCGTGTGATCGGGCGGACCAAGCTGTCGGACATCGAACTCGACGACGCGGCCAAGCCGACCAATTCCCACAGTGCGCTGACCACCATCACCAAGGACGGCGAGGAAGTGAAGATCCTGCGGGACAACATGCCCTTTGGCCGGCCGGGTGCGGGGGAATTCGGGACGTACTTCATCGGCTACGCGCGCTCGCCGGAGCCTTTGGAGCTGATGCTGGAGAACATGTTTGTCGGTCGCCCGGCCGGCAACTATGACCGCCTGCTGGACTTCAGCACGGCGGTCACCGGCGGCCTGTTCTTCATACCGTCAGCGGATTTGCTCGAAGAACTGGCCGACCGCGTGCCTTAAGCCAACAACCCGGTGCTCACCGCCACAATCAGGAACACCCCCAGCACCGCACGGTAGATCACGAACGGCCAGGTGGAGAACCGCTCCAGGAACTTCATCAGGCCCCAGATCGCGAAGAACGCCGAGACACTGGCGACCACCAGGCCAAAGATCAGGTGCGGCCAGGCATGGGCCGGAAGGTCGGCGTGGAACAACACCCACAGCTCCTTCAACCCCGCGAGGGCGATTGCCGGCAAGCCCAGCAGGAACGAAAACCGCGCCGCTTCTTCACGCTTGAAGTTGAGGAACAGTGCGGCGGTCAGGGTTGAACCCGAGCGGGAGACCCCCGGAATCAGCGCGCCGATTTGCGCAATGCCGACAATCAGCGCATCCCGCAGGCGCATTTCGCCCACCGTGCGCTTATGCCTTGCGCTGAGTTCAGCCGCAGCCAGCAGCACGGCCATCACCAGGCAGGAAATCCCGATCACCATCAGCCCGCGCAACGGCGAGTTGCATGAGTTGAGCGTCGACGACAAGGCAATGCCGGCGATACCGATCGGAATCGTCGCCAGCACAATGGCCACCGCCAGCTTGAACCACTGGTTGTTGTAGTCGCCCTGGCGCACCGCGCTGATGCTGCCCACGGTGACCTGGCGCACATCCTTCCAGAAGTAACTGACCACCGCTGCCAGTGCGGCCAGCTGCATGGCCGCGGAAAACGCCGAGCCGGGATCCGGCCAGCCGAGCAGGGCGGGCACGATGCGCATGTGGGCGGTGGAAGACACGGGCAGCAATTCGGTGATGCCCTGAATGATGCCCAGGATGCCGATTTGCAGGTAATCCAGGGATGCAAAGCCGACATCGAGGCCGCTGGTGCAGACGTTTGTCAAAGTACTTATCCTGAAAACGAGGGGAGGGAAGTGCTGCGGAGTTTAGTCTAACTTTGTAATGATTTTGTCGTTGACAAGAGAAAAGCGCGATCGGTTCAGCCAACAGAAAGCTTCGCCGGTGTATTGGCATTGCCTGTGGCTTTGTTGACAATGGCGCCCTGTTTTTTTGCCGAGATGCCCATGCCTGCAATCCCCGATACCACCGTCGAATTGATCGAGGCCGGCCCGGAACACGCCGCGCTGATCGCCAACCTTTACCAGTTCTACGCCTACGAGTCCTCGGACTGGGAACAGGAAGATGTCGAGGTGGACGGCCGCTTCTACATCCATGAGGAGCACCTGGCCCGCTATTGGGAAGACCCGCAGTGGAGCGCCAACCTGCTGCTGGTGGACGGCTATATCGCCGGCTTCCTGCTGATTGAAGGCAGCGAATTGCCGGGGATTGATGCGCTGGAACTGGCGGACCTGTTCATCTTGAAACGCTACCGCCGCAAGGGCATTGGCCGCGCCATCGCTACTCAGGTATTGAGCAGCGGCGAGGCGAATTGGCTGGTGCGGTTCTATGACCAGGATGAAGTGAGCCAGGCGTTCTGGCGCACGGTGCTGGATAACCTGCCGCGCCCGGTGCAGGCCATTGAACTGGATGATGAGCCGAACCTGTTGAGCTTCCTGGTGACGCGGGCGGCGCTGCACTGAGGCATCAGCTAAACGCTGCGCCAGCCCCTGCGCTGAACAATGCCGCCTGCATCGCCTGAGGCGGTTGCCCGAATGCGCGCAGGAACGCCTGGCGCATCCGTTCGCGATCACCGAATCCGGTCTCCCGGGCGACCACTTCCACCGGATGCCGGCTGGTTTCCATCATCGTCCGGGCCGCTTCCACCCGCAGGGACTCGATGGCCTTGGCCGGGGTTTGCCCGGTCTCCTCGCGAAACACCCGGCTGAACTGGCGCGGGCTGAGCCGCGCCACGGCCGCCAGCGCTTCGACTGAAAGGTCGTGAGTCAGGTTCTCCCGAGCGTAGGCCAGGGCCAGTTGCACGCGGTCGGATTTGGGGTCCAGTTCCAGCAGCGCCGACAGTTGCGACTGTTCGCTGCCACGCCGCTGGGCAATCACCAGCTTGCGCGCGATGCGGCGGGCGAGGTCGCTGCCCAAGTCGTTCTCCACCATCGCCAGCGCCAGGTCCACCCCGGCGCTCATGCCGGCACCCGTCCAGATCTGGCCGTCGACGACGAACAGTTTGTCTTCTTCCAGGCGAATCTGCGGGTAACGCTTGGCGAACGCCGGCGCATGCAGCCAGTGGGTGGTGGCGCGCTTGCCCTCGAGCAACCCGGCTTCGGCCAGCACGAAGATGCCCATGCACAGCGAGGCAATGCGCCGGGACTGCTTGGAGGCCGCCTGGACCAGCCTCAGCAGGTTGGCGTCAGGCAGTTGGAACTCCAGGTAGCCGCTGACGATCAATGTGTCATACCCCTCGGGCCGGATCGGTGTGCTGTTCACCGAGAACCCTTGGGACGTCATGATCGGGCCGCCACGCTCCGACACCAGGTGAAACTCATAGGCCTGCTCGCCCCGCAGCAGATTCGCGCACTCGAACACCGAGCCCAGGCTCAGGCTGAGGGATTGAAAGTTCGGGTAAACCATCAGCGCAATGCTGTGCATCTCATCTCTCCAAGGGGCGCGGAGCGGTGATTGTCGGCGTGTAACCGGTAAACGGCAACCGGCTTGGCACAATGTCCGGAATCCTTGCGGACATGACATTGTGCGGTGTTGGCCCGGCTCCTAAGCTTCACTCCATTCCATCCCACATCACCCCGAGGCACTGGCACATGAAAGTATTGATGGTTTTGACTTCTCACGACCAGCTTGGCAACACCGGCCGCAAGACCGGGTTCTGGCTCGAAGAATTTGCTGCTCCCTACTACGCGTTCAAGGACGCCGGGGCCGACGTGACCCTGGCCTCGCCAGCCGGTGGGCAGCCGCCACTGGATCCGGTCAGCGACCTGCCGGATTCGCAAACCGACCAGACTCGCCGCTTCGCCACCGACCCGGCGGCACAGCAGGCCCTGGCCACCACGCTGAAGCTGGACTCGGTCAACGCTGACGACTTCGACACCGTCTTCTACCCAGGCGGCCACGGCCCGCTGTGGGACCTGGCAGAGTCGAAAACCTCCATCGCCCTGATCGAAGCCTTCGAGCGTGCCGGCAAGCCGATTGGCTTTGTGTGCCATGCCCCGGGCGCCTTGCGTCACGTCAAGGCCGTCAACGGCGAACCGCTGGTCAAGGGTCGACGCGTCACCGGCTTCTCCAACTCCGAAGAAGCCGCGGTTGGCCTGACCGACGTAGTGCCGTTCCTGATCGAGGACGATTTCAAGGCACTGGGCGGCAAGTATGAAAAGGGTGCCGATTGGCAGTCCTTTGTGATTGAAGATGGCCTGCTGGTCACCGGGCAGAATCCTGCCAGTTCCAGCGACGTCGCCAAAGCGCTGTTGAAGCTGACCGCGTAACCCGCTAAATCCCCCAAAAGTAAGTGGTTGGCGGCTCCCCTGAGCGGGAGCCGGCCACTTCTGCACGCCCGAAATTCGCTTCTGGAACCCCCGTCATGAGCAACAGCGCTTTAGGTACCCCGATCAAACTGGGGCACCACACCCTGAAAAACCGCATCGTCCTGCCGCCACTGACCCGCCAGCGAAGTGCCCAGCCCGGCGATATTGCCACGGACTTGATGGCGCTCTATTACCGCCAGCGCGCCACCGCCGGCTTCATGGTCAGCGAGGGCACGCAGATCGAGCCCCGGGGCCAGGGTTATGCCTGGACCCCGGGCATCTACACGCCGGAGCAGATCGACGGCTGGCGCACCGTGACCGATGCCGTGCACGCCGAAGGCGGTGTGATCTTCGCCCAGCTTTGGCACGTGGGCCGCGTGTCCCATCACGACCTGCAACCCGACGGCGCAGCCCCCATCGCGCCGTCGGCGATCCAGCCGCAGCAAGCCAAGGCATTCGTTGCAACCGGGCCCGGCACCGGTGAGTTGGTACAGCCACCTGTGCCCCGCGCCTTGACTACCGCAGAGGTCAAGGAGCTGGTGGGGCTGTATGCCCAGGCTGCAAAAAACGCGTTGGCCGCCGGGTTCGATGGCGTGGAGATTCATTCGGCCAACGGCTACCTGGTCAACCAGTTCATCTCGGCGCATTCCAACCAGCGCGACGATGAATACGGCGGCTCGCTGCACAATCGCCTGCGCTTCCTGCGGGAAATCGTCGAGGCGGTGGCCGAAGTGGTCGGCCCGCAACGCCTGGGCGTGCGCTTTGCGCCGTTGTTCAGCGGCACTGACCAGGACCGGGTTTACATCGGCCTGGTCGAGGAAGACCCCCATCACACCTACATCGAAGCGATCAAGGTGCTGGAGGCTTCCGGCATCGCCTACGTGTCGATCGCCGAGGCTGACTGGGACAACGCACCGGAGCTGCCTGAGTCGTTTCGCCGGGCGGTACGCGACACCTTCAGCGGCCGGATCATCTACGCCGGCCGCTACACCGCAGAGCGCGGTGTGCGGTTGGTAGCGGCGGGGCTGGCAGACCTGATCGCGTTTGGCCGCCCGTACATTGCCAACCCCGACTTGCCCCAGCGTATCCTCAACGGTTGGCCGCTGAACCCGTTGAACGCTGCCGGCCTGTATGGCGGCACCGAAGTGGGCTTCACCGATTACCCGGTGTACGCCGGGTAAACGCGGCTACTCGGTCGGGTACTTGTGAAATGCCGAATGCTGTTCCGCACGTGCCGCATGGCGCTGCAAGTGCGGGAACGCATCGGCCTTCACGACGTCGGCAATCTTGAGCTGAGTGAAGGACCAGGCGACCGCCACCGTCAGGCTCGCCTGGTTCAGCGGCGTGTCGCTGTCGCCCTCGGCCATCAGCGTCTCCAACAACGAATAAGCCGCCAGCAGTTGCCCGGTCACACGGTCGATCCACGGCTGGTGAAGTTTTTCGGCAGGTCGCAGGTGATGTTCGTAGACGATCTGCACGGTTTTTTCGCACGCGGCCAGCGCCAGGCCGATCACCTGCAGATCCCGGGCAAGTGCCACTGTTTGCTGGGGCAACAGCTTTTTATCAGCCGGCGCCAGGGCTTCCAGGTATTCGAGGATCAGGCCGGAATCCATCAGCACCGTACCGTCGTCGAGCACCAGTGTCGGGGCCTTGACCACCGGGTTGATCCTGTAGAACTCCTCGAAGGTGCTGAACACCGACAGCGACTGGTGTTCAAACGCGACACCGTACAGCTCCAGGGAAATTGCCACGCGGCGCACGTAGGGCGAGTCCAGCATGCCGACCAGTTTCATGTAGCCTCCATTTACCGCAGTGTTAAATTCAGATTACTTTATCGGGGGATTTTCCCCCGCAATATCGATCTTTTTTATCACGAAAGGTTAGCCACGCTTACATGAACCCTTTCCCACCCCTGGCCGCACTGCGTAGTTTCGAAGCCACCTCCAGGCTCGGGAGCGTGACCCTGGCCGCCAAGGAATTGCACGTCACCCACTCGGCAATCAGCCAGCAGATCAAGGCGCTGGAGGAGATGGTCGGCCTTACCCTGTTTGTGCGTGAAGGTCGCGGGCTGCGTGTCAGCGAGGATGGCCGCTTGTACGCGCTGCAAATCCGCCAGGCGCTGGCGGACATCGAGCACGCTACCCGGACGATCCAGGCCCAGCCGAAAATGGGCGAACTGGTGGTGGCCGTCATCCCCTCGTTTGCCCGCGCCTGGTTGATCCCCAGGCTGCCGGCGTTTCAGCAGCGTTACCCGGACATCAACATCCGCCTGCAAGCCAGCCTGACGGTTTCCAACCTGCATCAGGAGTCGGTGGATATCGGCATTCGCATGGGCAAGGGCGACTGGGAGGGCGTGGAGCAGACGTTACTGTTCCATGACGAACTAGTGGTGGTCGCGGCGCCACACTTCAACGGTGGGCAACTGCCGTGCACGCCAGCGCAGATCATCGAGAGCCGGATCATTCACAGCACTGAATCCTGGATGCCCTGGTGCCAGGCCGCCGGTGTGGACATGGCTGTTGAGCGGCAGGGCCTGTGCAGCAACGATTCGAACCTGGTGCTGGAGGCGGTGCGGCTGGGGCAGGGCATCGCGCTGGATCGACGCAGCCTGGTGCAGGACGCCATTGGGCGAGGTGAGTTGGTGCAGTTGAGTGAGATCACCGCACCGTACCCTTATCCGTATTGGCTGGTGTGGCCGCCACGGGAGCGTGCGGCGAACAAGCAGCGGGAGTTTTCCGAGTGGTTGTTCGCCGAGGCGCAAGCGTATCAGGCCCTGTTGAAACCCCAGGCCTGACCCGCAGCGTTTTTTCAGTCCACCCGCAACACGATCTTGCCGATGTGATCACCACCTTCCATCCGCGCATGGGCCTTCGCGGCGTCGGTATAGGCATACACCTCATCGATCATCGGCAGGCAACGCCCGGCCGACAGCACCGGCCACACGTGTTCGCGCAGCTGTGCGGCGATCGCGGCTTTTTCTTCCCGGGTGCGCGCGCGCAGCAACGAGCCGGTCACGATCGCGCGCTTGCCGAGGATCGCCAGCAGGTCGATGTCCTTGGCGCGTGCGCCGCCCAGGAAGCCCAGCATCACCAGCCGACCCTCCATGGCCAGGGCGCTGATGTTGTTGTTCAGGTAGGAGCCACCCATGATGTCGAGGATCACGTTGACGCCCTTGCCAGCGGTTTTGTCAACGATGACCTGGGCGAAATCCTGCTCTCGGTAGTTGATCGGTTCGGCCCCCAGTTCGCGGATGGTGGCGCATTTTTCTGCACTGCCGGCGGTGGCGAAGGCTTCGATACCAAACTCGCGGCACAGCATCAGCGCGGTGGTGCCGATGCCGCTGGTGCCGCCGTGGATCAGCACGCGCTGGTCTTTATGCGCGCCGCCGATGCCGAACAGGTTGGCCCACACCGTGAAGAAGGTCTCCGGAATCGCTGCCGCCTGAATCCAGTCCAGCCCCTCGGGAACCGGCAAGGTCTGGCTGGCGGGTACCGCGCAGTACTGGGCATACCCGCCGCCATTGGTCAGGACGCAGACCTTGTCGCCCAATGCGTACTCGCTGACGCCTTCGCCCAGCGCGGCCACCACACCGGCCACTTCCAGCCCGGGGAACGGGCTCATACCGGGTTTCATCGGGTACGTGCCGGCGCGTTGCAGGGCGTCCGGGCGATTGACGCCGGCGGCGTGCACGCGGATCAACACTTCGCCGGGGCCGGCCACCGGCATAGGCTCCTGGCGCGGTTGCAGAACCTCGGGGCCGCCGGGGCTAGTGATTTCGATCAGGGTCATTTCGTGGGGCAGATTCATGTGAGTGCACCTGTAGCAATGAACGTATGGGTTGGGACCGCGCCCGGTACCGGGCGGTTCAGCAGGCTGGCGATCCGGAGGATTTTCTCTGGCGCCCAGCATATCCGCGATGGGTGATGCAATAATGCTGCGATTACACGTCACGGTGATGCATAAATGCATCAAGGGGGAAAATCATGAACTGGGACGATGCGCGGGTGTTTCTCGCGGTGTGCCGTGAGTCCACATTGCGCGGGGCCGCGCGGGTGCTGGGGGTGGATCAGGCCACGGTGGGGCGACGGGTCAATGCCCTGGAAAAGTCCCTGAACGCAACGTTATTCCTGCGTACGTCCGAGGGCTACGCGCTGACGGCCGTGGGTGAAGCCGCCTTGCAATCGGTGGAGAAAATGGAGCGCTCGGCCCTCGACCTGGAACGTCAGGTCCAAGGCCTGGACGACCGCCTGACCGGCACCGTACGGGTGACCACCACCGATTCCCTGGCCATCGACTTCCTGATCCCGGCCATCGCCCGGCTGCATGACGCGCACCCTGACGTCAGTGTGCAGATGGACGCCTCGACCCAGTTCCTTAACCTGGCCAAGCGCGAAGCCGACATCGCCGTGCGCAACACACGCCCGGACAACCCCGACCTGATCGCCCGGCGCATCGCCCGCTGGCCGGTGGGGCTGTTTGCCTCGCAGGCGTATATCGAGCGGCACGGCGCACCGGAGCCGGGCAGCCTGTTCGAAGGACACGACCTGGTGGTGTACCAGCCGCACCTGCAAAGCCAAAAAGACCTGACCCTGGTCTCCGAGCCGTTGGGGCGCGGGCGCATCGTTGCGGCCATGAGTTCCAGCCTGCTGGTGCGCCGGTCCATCGCCGCGGGCCTGGGCATCGGTGAAATTCCGCTGATTTCCGGCGAGCGGGACGGGCTGGTGCGGCTGTGGCCGGAGCGTACGCGACCGTTGCCCTACGACGTGTGGCTGGTGACCCATGCCGACCTGCGGCACACCGCGCGGGTGCGGGTGGTGATCGACGAGATCGTCGCGGGGTTTGCCGGCACGGGTGAGTGAACTCCCAGGTCAGCACATCGCTGCAATTTCCGAGGCGTCCGTGGCGGCACAATCAGCTCCGGTTCCGGCGTAAAAAAACGCCGGTGAACGTCACGGAGACAGGTCGCCTATGAACGCATCACAACGGGAAGAATGGGCACGGGATATCGGGCTGCTGTTTTTGCGGGTCAGCGGGGGATTGTTCCTGCTGTGGGTCCATGGCCTGCCCAAGCTGCTGGACTACGGCGAACAGTTGAAGGTGATCGAGGATCCCTTCCACCTGGGGGCGAGCGTGACACTGTTGCTGGCGATTTTTGCCGAGGTACTGTGCCCGCTGTTGATCATCGCCGGGGTGCTGGTGCGCCTGGCCTGCTTGCCGATCCTGAGTGTGCTGCTGATCGCCATGCTGGTGGTGCATCCGCAGTGGACGCTGCTCGAAGGGCAGTTTGGCTGGCTGCTGTCGATCATTTTTACCAGCATCCTGATTGCCGGGCCCGGGCAATTGGCGCTCAACCAGCGGTGGGGCGGGCCCCTGCGTTACGCCTGAATAAAAAAGGCCGGGTGCAAGCCCGGCCAAAAGGAGGTGTAGCAGCGTGATGCAGTCGCTTCAGCGCTTGAGGAACGCCAGCAGGTCGGCGTTCAAGGCTTCGGCGTGGGTGACCGCGAAGCCATGTGGCGCATCCTTGTACACTTTCAATTCGGCGTTCTTGATCATCTCGGCAGCCACCTTGCCGGTGGTTTCGAACGGTACGATCTGGTCGCCGTCTCCGTGGATGACCAAGGTCGGTACGTCGATCTTGGCCATGTCTGGACGGAAATCGGTTTCCGAGAACGCGGTGACGCAATCCACCGTGGACTTGAGCGAGGCGAGCAGGGCGATCTGCAAGCTCTGGGTCAGTACACCGTCGGAGACTTTCTGGCCCTTGTTGATGCCGAAGAACGGCGTGTTGAAATCGGCAATGAACTGCGCGCGGTCCTTCAGCAGGCCGGCCTTGATGCCGTCGAACACATCCTTGGGAACACCTTGCGGGTAGTCGGGTTTCTGGCCGAACAGCGGCGTCACCGCCCCCAGCAACACCAGGCCGGCCACACGCGCGCTGCCATGGCGCGCGATATAACGTGCGACATCGCCACCGCCCATGGAAAAGCCCACCAACGTCACGTCTTGCAGGTCCAGGTGGTTGATCAGCCCGGCGATATCGTCGGCGAAGGTGTCGTAGTCGTTACCGGTCCAGGGCTGGTCCGAGCGGCCAAAACCACGGCGGTCAAACGCGATGGTGCGGTAGCCGCGGCTGCTCAGGTATTCCATCTGGTATTCCCACATGTCGGCGTCCAGCGGCCAGCCATGGCTGAACAGCACGGGTTTACCGCTGCCCCAGTCCTTGAAGTAGATTTCGGTACCGTCTTTGGCGAGGAATGTGCTCATGGAAACTCCTTGGGTGAGTGCGAAGGCAAAGGCTGACTATTGTCGAACAGGCGCAGGCAGCGCTTGTACGGGTGTGCTTGGTTGGGTTTACCAACTGAACTTGAGTTCCACCCCCAGGTAATTGCTGTCATGGCCGCCCGCATCCCGCAGCGTCTGGCCGACCGCGTAGTGCACGGCCTCGACGGCGCCGGTGAGGTTGGGGGTAAACCCATAGTCGGTGCGAACTTGAGCGTAGGCGCCGGTCCAGCGTTCACCCTGGCCTGCGGTGCCGGCCACCGGCAGGTTGGGCTGAGTGTAGACCGCGTCTGCGGTGGTTTGCCGCCAGAGCAGGCCCACGGCGGTCTGAACGCTGAGCTTGGCGATAGGCTTGACGGTGATCGACGGCTTGACGTGAATCAGGTTGCTGTAGCCCGTATAACCCGCCAGGGAAAAGTAGTAACCATTGGGGAACAGCGGGTTGAACGTCCCCACCGTGCCGTCACCGGCGTGGCGGTCCCCCGAGGCAATATCCATTTGCAGTCCCAGACGCGGGGTCCAGGCCAGGCTGTCGAAGGTGTAGCCCACGCGGCTGCCGCCACCCCAGGCGCGAATATCCTTGTGGCCCACCGAGCCACCTTGCAGCATGGCTTCAATGTCCCAATCGAACCCCCGGGCCGCGCCCCCCAGCCGGGCGTCGAACAGCTGGCGTTTCTCATCGCCGTCGCCGTCCAGGTAGTGGGCATCGCTGCGCTCATACACCCCGTAATAGGCCGACAGCTCATTCTTGCCACCCACCAGCCGCTCGACCCGCAGCAGGTGAAACTGCACGTCAGCGTTGGATTTATCGTCGAAGTGCCGCTCGTCCTGGTACTGCACCGGGTGGCTGGCGATCCCGATAAAACGCCAGTTCGAGGTTTCCCAGTCAGCCCAGAGCGCATCAAAGGACTGGCGCACGTTCGGCCCGTCCCGCGAGGAGATGAAGCGCTGCAAGTCGAAGGCAAAGTCCTGCCGGCCGACACGGCCCTTGAACGTACCGGCACTGAAGGTGTTGATGTACTCGGCAAAGGCCAGGCGCAGGTCGACGCGGTTCTGGTCGGCGCCGCCGATCGTCGTCTTGTCATAGGCCCGCGCATCCTCCAGCTGGGTAAACACCCGCCAGTTTTCATCCAGGTGCAGGTCGGCGTGTACCTGGAAACGCTGGATCAGGTACTGGTCACGGGCCACGTTCTTCGCGCCGAAACCGGCGGCATCGTTCATCTCGAAGCGCTCACGCAAGGTCGCGCCCAGGGACAGGTAAGTGAACGGGTTGGCACTGGACAGCGGGATGTACTTCAGGCTGTCCAGGGGTTGGGTGCGCAGCGTCGGGTCCTTGAGCACGGACCAGTCTTCCTGCCAGCGGTTGGCTTTGATGTCCGGCCGCGTCGGTTGATCGTCAGCGTGGGCGCTGCCGGCCAGCAACGGCCACAGCACCGCCAGGCCCCAGCCTGTGCCGCGGATCATTTTGCGCCGCTGAGCTGGTGAATCTCCGCGACGTAACCGCCCGGGAATTCCACCAGCGCGCTGCGCCGGCCCTTAGTGTCAAACGCCGGGACCAGCACCTTGGCGCCGGAACCAGTGGCTTTGCCCAGCGTGTCGGTCAGGTCGGCCACCTGATAGCCGGTGGTTTCATGGCCGAAGGGGTAGGGCAGGTGACCGTTGGTGACCAGCACCGCCATGCGTCCGAACGGCGACTCGATGTCGACGCGGCGATAGCTGCCGCTGGCCTGGCCGATCTCCACCGCCGGGGCATGCTTGTCATCGGCCAGGACCTTGCCGTGGGAAAACCCGACGAAAGACTTGATGAACGTGTCGGCGCGGTCGCTGGAGACATACACGCGGTTCTCCGGAACGGTCTGGAACGCCGCGTAATCCGGGGCCTTGGTGTGCCAGTAGAGCTGCATATTCACGCCGCCCGGCCACTGGATCACCGCATCACGGCCGATGGGGTCGGGAAAATCACTGACAATCACCGCCGCGCCGTTTTCCCGGGCAGCCTTGAGTGCAACGTCCATGTCCTTGACCAGGTAGCCGTTGCGCTCCTGGCCGAACGGGTGCGGGACAGGTGTGGTGAAGCCGAACAGCGACACCGTGCCCGCCGGTGTCTGCAGGAGTTGCGAGGTGGTGCTGCTGGGCACCGGCAGGACATTCACCACCACCTGGGGCGTGCTTTTGCCGCCGAATGTGGCGAGGAAACTCTGGGCAAAGCGGTCCACGTCAGCCGGGGCGACGTAGACGTGACTGGTGTCGTATTGCGGCGCCACGGCCACATCCGGTGTTGCCGCCAACGCGCTGCCCATCATCTGCGCGCCCAACAGTGTCAAGGCCAGGGATATCGTCGTCACTTTCTTGCACATGCCCATTCTCCAGCACTTTTCAGCGTGATCGAAAAGTCGCCAGCTTAGGGGCCGGGCTGCCGTGCGGATTGTATGGGCGTGCTCGGTTGAACGGTTCAGCGTCTATGCTGGTCAACTGACTTCAACCGTCTGAACAAACAGGTGAACGAAATGGCCAAGACATACAGCTACGCCGCTCGTGACTCCAAGGATTCACTCAAGCCCTTCACATTCGAACGTCGCGCCCCCGGGGCCGATGACGTGCAGATCGACATTCTCTATTGCGGCGTCTGCCACTCGGACCTGCACACCGTACGCGACGAATGGCACAACACCCTGTACCCGTCGGTGCCGGGCCATGAAATCGTTGGCCGAGTGACGGCCGTGGGCGCCAATGTCAGCAAGTTCAAGGTGGGCGATTTGGCCGGCGTCGGCTGCATGGTCGACAGTTGCCAGCACTGCGAATCCTGCGCCGAGGGCGAAGAGCAGTACTGTGAAAACGGCTTCACCGGCACTTACAACGGCCCGGTGTTTGGCGGCGAAAACACCTTCGGCGGCTACTCGGACACTATCGTGGTCAAGGAGAAGTTCGTCCTGCGCATCTCCCACGACGAGAGCAACCTGGCGGCGGTCGCGCCGCTGCTGTGTGCAGGCATTACCACCTACTCACCGCTGCACCACTGGAAGGTCGGGCCGGGCAAGCGCGTCGGCGTCGTCGGCCTGGGTGGCCTGGGGCATATGGCGGTGAAAATCGCCCACGCCATGGGCGCCTACGTGGTGCTGTTCACCACCTCGCCGAACAAGCGCGAAGACGGCCTGCGCCTGGGTGCCGATGAAGTGGTGGTGTCGAAAAACCCGGATGAAATGGCCAAGGTTGCCAACTCCCTGGACTTCATCCTCAACACCGTGGCCGCGTCCCACAACCTCGATGCCTTCCTCAACCTGCTCAAGCGTGACGGCACCATGACCCTGGTAGGCGCGCCGGACAGCCCACACCCGTCACCGACGGTGTTCAACCTGATCTTCAAGCGCCGCAGCCTGGCCGGCTCGTTGATCGGCGGCATCCAGGAAACCCAGGACATGCTGGACTTCTGCGCCAAGCATGGGATCGTCTCGGACATCGAGATGATCGACATCCAGAGCATCAATGAAGCCTACGAGCGCATGCTCAAGGGCGATGTGAAGTATCGGTTTGTGATCGACATCGAGAGCCTGAAGAAAGAAAAGCACGTGGCCTGAAATACGTTCCATAAGGTCCAGTAGATCCAGTGTGGGAGCTGGCTTGCCTGCGATGGCGGTGCACCCGTCAACATCGTTGCTGACTGACACTCCGCTATCGCAGGCAAGCCAGCTCCCACATTTGTTATTCGTCGGTCTAGACCGACAGGTGCTCATACAAAATCGTCGCACCCACCAGCATCAGCACCACGCCGCCGACCATCTCGGCGCGCTTGCCCACCACCGTCCCCAGCACCCGGCCGAGCATCATGCCGATGGTCACCATGGTCATGGTCGCCAAGCCGATCGCCGCAGCGGCCACCAGAATATTCACGTCAACAAACGCCAGGCCCACACCGACCGCCAGGGCATCAATGCTGGTGGCAAACGCTGTCACGGCAAGAATCATGAACGAGTGCTGGCTCGGTTTCTCTTCTGCTGGATCATCGGCTTTCAAGCCGTTGTAGATCATGTGCAGGCCCAGGGCTACCAGCAGGGTAAAGGCGATCCAGTGGTCCCACTGTTCCACCCAGCGGGTGGCCGCCTGGCCGATAGCCCAGCCGATGATCGGCGTGATGGCTTCAATCACACCAAAGATCAGACCGGCCCGCAGGGCTTCGGTCAAACGGGGTTTGTGCAGGCTGGAACCTTTGCCGATGGCCGCCGCAAAGGCGTCCGTGGACATGGCAAGGGCGAGAAGGATGAGGGAAATGGGGTTCACGGTAAGACTTCCAGTCGGGCTATATGAGTCAACGACACAACCACACGCCCGACTTCAGGCATGGATGTGTCGCTGGTCTCACCAACCAAAATGGTGTTCGCACCACGGCATGTTGCCGAGAATGTTGATACGAACGCTTCGAGAATCCGAAGCAGGCTACTCCCCAACGAGGTGGCCGATCATAGCCGCGCAAACATGAAAATTTTGTTAACCGTGCCTCACGGATGTTCCAGGTGACACCGCACCTGCTGACTCATCCCGCCCGTCAACCGCTGCGGCCGTTCGCAGCCTTGGGTGCGGCGTGGGCAGCGATCAAGGAAAAAGCACCCGCCCGGCAACACCCGGTTCCCCGGCAACTCGGTGGGCGCACTGACGTAGGCATCATCCAGCGCCACCCCCAGCTTGGGGACGGCCTCCAGCAGCAGCTGGGTGTAGGGATGCTTCGGCTGCTCCAGCACTTGCTCGGCACACCCCAGTTCCACAATCTGCCCCAGGTACATCACCGCCACCCGGTCGGCCATGTGCCGCACCACGGACACGTTGTGGGAGATCAGGATGTAGGTCAGCCCCAGCCGGCGTTGCAGCTCGGCCAGCAGGTTGAGGATTTGCGCCTGCACCGAGATATCCAGGGCCGAGGTCGGTTCGTCCAGCACCAGGATGCTCGGGTTGGAGGCGAGCGCGCGGGCGATGGCGATGCGTTGGCGCTGGCCACCGGAAAACTGGTGTGGGTAGCGGTCCAGGTATTCGGCGCGGATGCCCACTTGGGCGGCGACCTTGGCGGCGATGGTGCGCATTTCGCCCTTGGGCGTGTCGCCGAGGGCGAACAGCGGCTCGGTGATGATTTTCCAGATGGGCAGGCGCGGGTCGAGGGACGATTGCGGGTCCTGGAACACGATCTGCACATGGCGGTGACGTTCCCGGGCGCTTTCGTAGGCCCAGTCCACTTCGCCGTCACTGGGTTTGACCAGGCCCATCAGCAATTGGGCGAGGGTGCTTTTACCGCAGCCGGATTCGCCGACAATCCCCAGGGTTTCCCCTCGGCGCACCTGCAAGTCGATGCCGTTCAGGGCGTGAGCGTAACCGCGAGGGCGGCCCAGCCAGTCGGTTTTCACCGGGAACTTGACCCGTACATCCCGCAGGGCCAGCAGTGAATCTTGAGGCACTGTCATTACACCGACTCCCCGGCAGTCAGCCAGCACGCGCTTTTGCGAGTGCCGACAGGGTTGATCAGGTTCAGGCGCGGGCGTTCGATGCATTGGCTCATGGCCTGGGGGCAGCGTTCGCGGAAGGTGCAGCCTGAGGGCAGGGCGGCGAGGTTGGGCACCTGGCCGGGGATGGTCAGCAGGTCGTCGCCGGGCTTTACCTGTTCCGGCAAGCCGCTGAGCAGGCCTTGGGTGTAGGGATGGCGTGGATCGCTCATCACCTGGGCCGTCGGGCCTTCTTCCACCACCGCGCCGGTGTACATCACGTAGACCCGGTCGCAGAACTGCGAGACCACGGCCATGTCGTGGGTGATCAGCAAGATCGCGGTGCCGCGCTCCCGGGCCTTTTCCCGCAGCAGCAACAGCACCTGGCGTTGCACGGTGACGTCGAGGGCGGTGGTGGGTTCGTCGGCGATCAGCAACTGCGGGTCGCAGGAAAACGCCAGGGCGATCATCACCCGCTGGCGCATGCCGCCGGAGAGTTCGAAGGGGTAGCTGTCGAGCACTTGCTCGGGGTCGGCGATGTGCATGTCCCGCAGCAGGGCGATGGCCTTGGCGCGGGCGGCGGCCTTGCTCAGGCGCTGGTGGTGGATGATCACATCGAGCATCTGCCGGCCAATGCGCCGGGTCGGGTTCAGCGCGGTCATCGGCTCCTGGAAGATCATCGCCGCGTCCCGCCCGCGGATCTGCAACAGCTCTTTTTCGCTGGCGCCAAGCATGTCGCGGCCAAGCATCTGCAAGCTGCCGGCGGTGATCCGGTAACTGCGCTCCGGCAGCAGGCGCAGGCTGAGCATGGCGGTCACGGATTTGCCGGAGCCGGACTCTCCCACCACGCCGACGACTTCGCCGGGGTTGACGTGTAACGACACGCCGTTGAGTGCCTGGACGTTATTGCGGTAAGCCGGGAATTCCAGGCTCAGGTTATCGATGGCAAGGACTGCCGGACTGGACATGGTCATTTCCCCTGTTGCCGTGGGTCGAGCAGGTCACGAACACCGTCACCCAGCAGGTTGAAACCGGTCGCGGTGACCAGGATCGCCAGCCCCGGAAAGGTCGAGTACCACCAGTTGTCGAGAATGAAATTGCGCCCGGTGGCAACCATCGCGCCCCATTCGGCGGTGGGCTGTTGCGCACCCAGGCCGATGAAACCCAGGGCCGAGGCCATCAGGATCGCGCTGCCGATGTCCAGGCTCAGTTGCACCAGCAACGGCGGCATGGCGTTGCGGCCCACGTGCCACGACACGATGTGCCAGCGCCCGGCGCCGAAGGTCTGGGACGCCTTGACGTAGCCCATCTGGCGAATGCTCAGGGCTTGCCCGCGGGCCAGGCGCACGTAGAACGGAATGCGCACCACGGTGATCGCCAGCATCGCGTTGAACAGGCTCGGGCCCAGGGCGGCGGCCAGGGCCATGATCAGCACCAGGGACGGCACCGACAGCATGATGTCCATCAGGCGCATGATCAGGCTGTCGAAACGCCCGCCGATGATCCCCGACAGGCAGCCCAGCAGCCCGCCCACCAGGCACGAAGAAAACGCCACGAACAAGCCGACGCCCACCGACTGGCGGCTGCCGTACAGCACCCGGCTGAACAGGTCGCGGCCGACTTCATCAGTGCCGAACCAATGTTCGGCGGAGGGCTCGGCCAGGCGCTGGGCCAGGTTCAAGGCGTTGGGGTCATGGCTGGCCAGCCACGGAGCGAAGGCCATGCAGATCAGCACGATCAAGGTGATGGTCAGGCCGGCGATGGTCAGCGGGCTGCGGCGTATTTGATAGCCCAGGTACTCCATTCGCGCACGCCAGGTGGGGCGTTGCTCGAGGGGCACCGGTACGGGCATGGTCACGGGGGCGGTCATCTCAGTTCACCTCGCCGATGCGTGGGTCGACCACCCGGTAGAGCAGGTCGATCAGCATGTTCAGCAGCACATAAATAAACGACACCATGATCGCGAAGCCCATCACCGCCGGGAAATCCAGGGACTGGATCGACTTCACCACATAGGCGCCCATGCCTGGCCAGGCGAACACGGTTTCCGTCAGCACCGCGCCGTATAGCAGGTCACCGAGGGTCAGGCCGAGCACGGTGATCGACGGGATCAGCGCATTGGGCAGGGCGTGGCGCAAAATTACCGCCCAGCGCGACAGGCCATAGGCTCGGGCGGTGCGGATGTAGTCCTCGCCCAACTGGTCGAGCATCGCCGAACGGATCTGCCGGGCGACCACGCCGAGGTTGACGAAACCCAGGGTGACGGCGGGCAGGATCAGGTGTTCCAGGGCATTCAGGAACAGCGGGATATCGCCGGCGAGCAGCGAGTCGATCAGGTAGAACCCGGTAATGGTGCGGGGCGGTTCGAGGCCTTCATCCAGCCGACCGCTGCCGGGCAGCCAGCCGAGTTGGCCGTAAAACAATACGATCAGACCCAGGCCGAGCCAGAAGGCCGGCGTGGAAATGCCGGTGACCGCCAGCGTTCGGGCGATCTGGTCGATGGCGCGGTTGTGATACACCGCTGACAGCACGCCAAGCGGCACGCCTACCAATACGGAGAGCAACAGGGCGGCAACCGCCAGTTCCAGGGTCGCGGGGAAGAAGGCTTTCAGGTCTTCAAGCACCGGACGGCTGGTGCGGATCGATGTGCCGAGGTCGCCGTGCAGCAGGTCGCTCATGTAGCGGCCGTATTGTTGGTACAGCGGCAGGTCGAGGCCCAGTTGATGGCGGATGTTCTCGACAATGGCGTCGCTGGCCCGGTCGCCGGCAATCAGGCGCGCCGGGTCACCCGGGATCAGGTGAGAGATGCAAAAGGTAATCAGCGAAACGCCGACGACGACCAACATCAGGCCGAACAGGCGTTTGCGCAACATATTCAGGAAGGCCATGAGGCACCTCGGGTGGAGAGCAGGCTTGTTGTGGCGAGGGAGCTTGCTCCCGCTGGGGCGCGGAGCGGCCCTGGCTTTTTTGGGGCCGCTTCGCAGCCCAGCGGGAGCAAGCTCCCTCGCCACATAGAAAGGGCCAGGCGCAACAACCGTTGCGCTTCAGCAGTTTCTACTTACTGATCTCAGCCACGTTGAACACCTGCTCCAGCATCGGATGGAACACGTACCCCTTCACCGAATCACGCATCGGCAGGGTGTAGTTCTTCTGATAGAGGTAGGCGTACACGCTGTCCTTGAGCACGATCTTCTGGGCTTCCTGGTACAGCTCGGTGCGCTTGGCCGTGTCGTTGTTGGCGGCCGCATCACGAATCAGCTTGTCCACCACCGGGTTGCTGTAGAACGAGCGGTTGCCCGGCAGCCCTTGCAGGGAGGAGTCGAACCAGAAGTTCATGTACATGTAGGGATCGGAGAAGTCCGGCGCCCACGAGCCGATGGACACGTCGAAGTCACCCTTGCCCAGGCGCTCGCGCATGGTGGCGTTGGCCAGTTTTTCCATCTTCAGGTTGATCCCCAGCGGCGCCAGGCTGGCTTGCAGGGTCAGGCCGATGGATTCCCAGTCGGGGTCCTTGTCGGAGTACATGTAGTTCAGGGTGGTGATTTTTTCCGGGAGTTTCTTCAGGTTCGCGCCCGCGCCGTCCAGGTCCTGTTTCATCATTGGCAGGCTCGGGTCATTGGCCCACATGCCGGCAGGAATCGGCCCGTTCATCAACTTGGCCTGGCCCTTGAGGATGCCGTCGACAATGCCTTTGTAGTCCACGGCATCGACGATCGCCTGGCGGGCGTTCTGGTTGTTCAGCGGGGCTTTCTGGTTGTTCAGGTACAGGTAGGTCACCCGCAGCGACGGGAACTCCTTGATCACCACGTCTTTCTTTTTGGCCAGGTTGGTGAGCTGGTCCTGGGGCATGTCTTCGGCGATGTCCAGGTCACCGCGTTCCAGTTGCAGGCGGCGTACCGAGGCTTCGCTGATGATCTTGATCACCACCTTGTTCAGCGCGGGCTTGGCGCCGGCGTAGTAGGTGTTGGGTTCCAGGGTCAGGCTCTGGCCTTTTTGCCAGTTGGTCAGGCGGAATGCGCCGGAACCGGCGGTGTGGGTGGAGAGGTAGGCGTTGACGTCGCCCTGTTTCACCACGTCCGGGTTGATGATGCCGGCGCCGTTGTGGGCGAGGGTGTAGAGGAAGGGCGCGTAGGGCTTGGTCAGGGTGAACCGCACGGTGAGCGGGTCGACTACGGTGACTTTCATGTCATCCGGGAACGCGCCCGAGGGGCCTTGCTTGAGCTGCATCACACGGTCGAAGGAGAACTTCACCGCATTGGCATCGACCTCGGCGCCGTCATCGAACTTGTTGCCGGGCTTGAGTTTGAAGTCCCACACCAGGCCGTCGGCCGAGGTGGTCCAGCTGTCGGCCAGGTCGCCCTTGACGTCGGTGCTGCCCTTGCCGTTTTCGACTTTGTAGGCCACCAGTTTCTGGTACGCCGGGTACGTCACCGCCCAATCGTTATTGTCGATGGTCACGGCCGGGTCGAGGGTTTGCGGGTCGGCGGCCTTGCCGATCATCAGGGTGTCTTTGGGGGCGGCGGCACTTGCCGATTGCCACGCGCCCAGGCTCAGGGCGGCGCACAGCAGGGAGAGTGCGAGGGTCTTGCGGTTGCTTGGGGTCATGCCGGTTTCCTTGATTATTTAGAGGAAAAAGCGGGTTGGTTTATTTTTATGAAATCTATAACCGGGCAGTTGGCGCTAAAGGGTGCTGCTAATTATTGTGATGGTACGGTCCTTGTGATCAGTGCGACTCCTCAATTAATGGGAAAAGTTCGGCATCCGGCAATTCGTAATGCCACCACTCGGTGGCAATCGCCTTGAAGCCGGCGCCGAGCATGATGCCCAGCAACAGCAGGCGGTTGCGCTGCACCTGCGGCGGCAGGTCGGGGTAGAACGGGTGGGACTTGGGCTCCATGGCATCAAACGCCGTGCCCATGTCCAGGGGTGTGCCGTGTTCATCAATCAGTGTCAGGTCGACGGCCACGCCACGGGTGTGATGCGAGCCCAGGCGCGGGTCGCGCACGTAGTCCGGGTTGGGCAGGGCTTGCCACAGCAGTTGCTGGGCGTAGGCCGGCCGATAGGCGTCGTAGATCAGCAGGGTCATGCCGGCCTGGCGTGCCAACAGGCTCGCCTTGCGCAGGCAGGCCGCCGCTTCGGTGTGCAACAGGCAGCGGGCGTTGCGGTAGATCACGGTGCCTGCCAGGTTGTCGGCACTGGCGTAGATCAGGTCGACCTGTACCGGGTATTCCGGTGGGGCGATTTCTACCAATGGGCTGGTATTCACTCAAAGATTTCCTTTCCAGGGTCAGGATTCGAACTGGCCGAAGGCCTGTTGCAGGGCGCGGTTTTTTGCCAGGCGTGCATCCAGTCGCTCGCCGTAGCGGTCAGCGACGGCAGACACCATCAGGTTGAACAGGCACGTCAGGGGCGCCATGGAGTCCCAGAACTGGCCGACATCGGTTTTCAGTTGCAGCAGGTCCAGGTCGTAGTCCCGGGCCCAGGGGCATTGCAAGTCGGTGATCAGCGCCAAGGGTAGACCCTGGGCATTGGCGGTCTCGCAGAACGTGGGCGTGATGCTCGAATACGCGCGGAAGTCCGCCGTGATGGCGTAGGGCTGTTCAAAACCGGAGTTCAGGGTCTCGGCGTAGATCCCCGACAGGCCATCGACGTAATAGACCTTGGGGCGAATGTATTCCAGGTGACTGTGGAACGCGTTGAGGATGCCCCGGGTGGACTGGATGCCGAGGATGAACACGGCGTCGGCGTCCACGATGTGCTGCACGATGTCGGCGAAACCCGGGCTGCGGGCCAGGCCGTAGACGTGCTGGATGGCTTCGATCTCGCGGTTGAGGGAGCGGTCGAGGGCGTCTTCCTGATCGTTCTCCTGGCGAAAGGCACCCAGGCGGTCGGTGATCAGCCAGGACGCTTGCGGGTCGCCACGCAGGCCTTGCTTGACGTCATCGAGGTTGCGATAACCCAGGGCGCGCAAAAAACGCCCCACTGAAATCCCGGTGGTGCCGGCTTGCTGGGCGATGCTGTCGGCGGTTTCGAACGGCAGCTGTTGCAGGTTGCCCAGCAGGTAGGTCGCGATGCGCTTGCCGGTGGGCGTCAGCGTCGGGAACTGCTGTTCCAGCGTGCGCTGGAAGCTGCTTTTATCCATGACGTTTTCGCGGAGACCGGTCATTGATGTTACTCAGGTTTCATGATTTTGATGTCTGTTAGAAACATAACATCGGCAATCGCGATAACACAATGGCTTTTTTTCGAGCGGGCGCGCAGGAGGGGGACAAGCGGCGATCAAGGCCGCTGGGGTTTCACTGAAGTACCAAAGGTATTGCCCATGCGCACGCTGGTCGCCGCCGGGGTAGAGAGCCCGATCTGGTTCGGCTTGCGTTTTTCGATGGGCACCTGTTGCGCTTCCTGGTTCTTTTGCGTGGCCTTGGCGGCGTCCGGGCTGTTGCCCATCTGCTGGCTCAGGCAGCCATAGTCCGGCGCCTTGTAGCCATCCACATTGACCTCGGCGCAGCCACTGGGTGTGCCTTCGGCGTGGGCCATCAGCGGCAGGGTTGCACACAGCAACAGGCTGGCGAGGGTCGGGAACAGGTTCATCGGTGCCTCCTGGCGCGCCTTGGGAAATGGGCGGGTATGGGGCGAAAGTGTAGTGCAGCGAGCTGCCCGTCACCGTGATGTTTTTTTTGCTGGCACCGTAACATCAGGTTCATAAACTGGCCTCAGGATGACGGTTTTGTAGGCTATGTCGGACGTGTTGCGATGCTGAGCAGGGGGGCTTGGAGGCGCGCGGGTTGCTGCCTGGCTCTGTTGTTGGGGCTGGCGCAGAGCGTGCGCGCCGAAGTGATCCTGGACCTGCCTGCCCAGAACCTGGATAACGCCCTCCAAGCGTTCAGCCGTGCCACCGGCATGGCGGTGCTGGTGGATCGCGAATTGACCCGGGGCCGGCGTTCCATCGGTGTACATGGCCGCTACAGCGCGCAGCAAGCCTTGGGCCTGCTGCTGACAGGGAGTGGCTTGATGGCGCGTTATGCCCGCAGCGATGCGTTCACCCTGCAAGTCCCCGAGGTCAGCCAGCCGGCAACGACGCGGGGACTGAAGGCCGGCCATGCAGCACGGATCAACAACAGCTACGCCACGGCCTTGCAGCAGGCGATCGAGCGCAGTTTGTGCCGTTCGCCCCTGACCCGCCCCGGCAGTTACCGCGCGCTGGTGCAGGTGTGGGTCAACGGTGACGGGGTGATCGAACACAGCCGCCTGGTCAGTTCCACAGGTGACCTGCAGCGTGACGAAGCGCTGGTGCGCGGCCTGGGCACCACCCGTGTCGAACGCCCGGCGCCCAGTTCACTGCGCTTGCCGGTGACCTTACTTTTGGTGCCCGATTCAACAGGAACACGCATGGAATGCACAGCAGGGGAAGGAGTTTCCGGGGCATGAAAGACACCGGCCACAGCACGATGGTCAGCCTGTTCCTGGCGTCCTACGAGGACTTCAAGGTACGCCTGCGCAAGCGCCTCGGGTCCGAAGACCTGGCCAACGACGTGCTGCACGAAACCTACCTGCGGGTCGACCGCATGGACGTGCCGCCGAACCTGGCGCAACCCAATGCTTACCTGTACCGCATGGCCCTGAACATCGCCGCCGACCGACGCCAGGCGGATGCGCGGCTGCTGACCGGCAGTGAAGTCGAAGAGCTGCTGCAGACAGCCGATGAAGCCCAGGACCCCTCGCGGGTGGTGGGTGGCCAGCGGGAAATCCAGTCCTTGCTCAAGGCCCTCTACGAACTGCCGGCGCGGCGGCGCCAGATCCTGATCGCTGCGCGCCTGGAAGAGGCGCCGCACCTGGAAATCTCCAAGCGTTTCGGGATTTCCACGCGCATGGTGGAAAAGGAAATCAAGGCTGGGCTGGGCCACTGCGCGCAGCGCCTTGAAAGAAAAGTGATCCAGCGGTTCGGTCCCGGGGCCGGAAAACCGTCTTAGTGATTGAGTCCCTGATAATCCGTTGAGTACCTGCGCGCTTGAACATTTTTAACTTCTCCGCTGCCCGGAATACGCCAGACAGCCCCCTGCACGATGAAGCGCGTGATTGGCTGCTGCTGCTGACTTCGGGCCGGGCCACCGTCGCGGACGCCAAAGCGTTACGCCAGTGGTGCGCCCAGAGTTCGGAACATGCCCGGGCGTTCGAGCAGGCCAAGGTGTTGTGGCAGCAATTGGCGCCGGCCGCCGAGCAGATTTCCCGTCCACGGCATTTTGGGCGACGGGCGTTTTTGGGTGGGGCGATTGCGGCGTCGGCGGCGGTGTTGATGGTGCGATTTACCGTGCCGGGTGGGTTTGCCGGGTTGACGGCGGATTACCGCACCGAGGTTGGGGAGCAGCGGCGGGTGGAGTTGAGTGAGGGGGTTCGGCTGGAGCTCAATACCCAGACGCGGATCAGTCGGCGCGAGGGGGGGATTGAGGTGGTGGAGGGGGAGGTTGAGGTGGTTGCCAATGCGGCGATGCCGCTTCAGGTTCAGGCTGGTGGAGGGTGGTTGAGTGCGGCTCGGGCGCGGTTCAATGTGCGCAATACGGATCACAGTGTGTGTGTGACGTGCATTGATGGGGCGCTGTTGGTGGCTGTGGGTGGGCGTACGGTGCGGCTTGAGGGTGGGCGGCAACTGACTTATGACGCTGGCGGTGTGGGTGAGCCGGTAGCGGTGGATGTGCAGGCGGTGGTGGCCTGGCGGGAGCAGGTGCTGGTGTTTGATAACGCGACATTGGCGACGGTGGTGGATGAGATTAATCGCTATCGTCCGGGGATGTTGCTGCTGATGAATGCGGAGTTGGGCAAGCGGCGGGTGCAGGCGCGGTTTAGTTTGCATCAGTTGGCGGGGGTGGCGCTTTTGATTCGCGATGCGTATGGGGCCAAGTGTACGGAGTTACCGGGGGGGGTGGTTTTGTTGAGCTAAGCGGTGGTGTAAATATCCGTTATTTAGGTAACGGCGGCTTATGGTTCCGCTCCTACAGCGGCTCACTTTTGAAGAGCGCAAAAGTAAGCAAAACGCTCTGCCCCGATCTGAAGCGGATGCAGCTCTGCTTTTCTGTGGGAGCTGGCTTGCCTGCGA